>NZ_JBIMPP010000003.1:0-241311 GCF_043906805.1 Actinomadura sp. SCN-SB
CCGTCCCCGCAGGTAATGAATCTGCACCATCGACACGGCGGCCACGAACAGGGCCAGGACGAGGGCGATCGAGATGCTGTAGCCGTAGTTGCCGAACACGAACGCCTGCTTGTAGAGCACCGTCGACAGCGTCTCGCTGGCGTGCCCGGGTCCGCCCTGGGTCGCGGCGTAGACCTGGTCGAACAGCTTGAGCCCGCCGATGGTGGACAGCATCAGGTTGATGGTGACGGCGGGCGCCAGCAGCGGCCAGGTCACATGGCGGAAGCGCTGGAGGCGCCCGGCGCCGTCGATCATCGCGGCCTCGTGCAGCTCCTCGGGGACCCCCTCGAGACCGGCCAGGAAGATCACCATGGAGTAGCCGGCGAACTGCCAGATCACCATGCCCGCGATCGACCAGATGGCCAGGTCCGGGTTCCCCAGCCAGTCCTGCCGCAGCCCGCCCAGGCCCACCGCGCCGAGGATGCCGTTGAGCCCGGCGTCGGGCGCGGGGTTGTAGATGTACTTCCACAGGAACGCGACCATGACCGGGCTGACCACCGCCGGGGCGAAGAACACCACGCGCAGCACGGTCCGCGACTTGATCCTGGCGTGCACCCCGAGCGCCAGCAGCAGCCCGATGGCGTTCTGGACGAACACGATCGCCACGGTCAGCAGCAGCGTGTTGACCAGGGAGCCGCGCGCCGCGTCGTCGCGGAACAGCCGGACGAAGTTGTCCAGCCCGACGAAGCCGCGGTCGCCGAGGCCGTTCCAGTCGGTGAAGGCGTACACGACGCCGCTGAGGCTCGGATACAGCACCACCAGGGCGTACACGGCCAGGGCGGGCGCCGCGAACCACCACGGCGGGGACAGGAAACGGGAGCCCCGCCTCCGGCGGCGGCGGGGGGCCGCCGGAGGGGCCTCCCGCTTCGCCGCCGGGGCGGGATGGAGGGTCGAGGTCACGGTTACTGCGTCTTCCGATAGATCTCGTCCATCTTGGCGAGCGCCTTGGGGATCGTGGTCCGGCCGCCGAGCAGCTCCTGCACCGCGGCGAAGTGCGCGGGCTGGACCTCGGCGTTCGGCCACGCCTGGTCCATGAACGGTACGGCCTTGTTGCCGTCGATGAACGGCAGGAACGGCTCCAGCACGGGGTCGATCTTCGAGCTCGCGTCGCGGGAGAGCGGCACGCAGGCGACCGCCTCGGCCCAGGTGTTCATGGCCTTCTGCTCGCCCAGGTACTCCAGGAACGCCTTGGCCTCCTCCAGGTTCCTGCCGCGGGCACTGGCGCCCAGGCCGACGACCACGCCCGCCGGGATCCAGACCTGCGCGGCGTCGTCGGCGCCGGGCACCGGGAACATGCTCAGGTCGTCGGGGGACGAGGCGGCCTTGCGGAAGTCGGGCAGCACCGCCGACACCTGGATCGCCATCGCGGCCTTGCCGGTGGCCACCATCGCCGTCTGCTGCTCGAAGGTGGTGCCGTTGGGGTTGTCGTTGAAGAACCCGCGCTTCTGCAGGTCCAGGTACATCTCCAGCGCCTGGACCCAGCCCGAGTCGGCGAAGCTCGCCGAGCCCGCCTTCATCTGCTGATCGAACTGCGGGTTCTTGGCGTACACGGTGGACGGCACCAGCGCGTAGGTGATCAGCTGGGTGATCCACGGCGTCTGCGCGCCCAGCGCGATCGGCGTCGTGCCCTTCTTCTTGATCTTGTCGCAGACCGCGAGGAACTCGCTCCAGGTCTTGGGCGGCTCGACCTCGGCCTCCTGGAACACCTTCTTGTTGTAGATGGCGCCGATGACGCTCGACCCGGCCGAGTAGATGAAGGTCTTGCCGTCGTTCTGGAACGCCGGCTTGAGACCCTCGGGGATCCGCTTGGTCCACGCCTGGTCGCTCAGGTCGGCCAGCAGGCCCGCCTGCGAGATCTGCACCATGCTCATCGCCGAGCCGTTGCCCGGGTACACGACGTGGACGTCGGGGGCGTTGCCGGCGCCGAGCTGGGTGCGTACCGAGGTCTGCACCTGGTCGGTGGGAGCGAAGGACGTGCTGAACTTCGCCCTGGTGTAGCCCTTGAGCACCGCCTCGACGGCCTTCTGCTGGTCGGCGACGCCGACCAGGCGCAGCGTCCCCGAGCCGCCGCCGGAACCGGACGTGCCGCCGCACGCCGCCAGCGCGCCCATGGCGGCCACGCCGCCGGTCAGGCCGAGAAAGCCGCGGCGGCTGAGGGCTGCCGTGCGCAACGACGATGTCATGAGTCCTCCTCGAAACCGCGGCCCTGCGCCGCGATGGTCTTGCGCGGCCCCGAGGGCCGCCGATCGAGCGGCCGAGGCCGCCGGTGCCGTCCCTAGGGGGCGGCGATCATGGGATCGTCCGCCGTGAAGCGGTAGTCGCCCGAGGTCACCCGGCACAGGAGCGTTCCAGGCCCGGTGCCGAGGACCTCGACGCCTTCGGCGCCGTCCACCGGAACCCCGCCTTCCCGCACCCCGCCGGGATCGCCGGTGGGCACGTGGACGACGGCGGTCGCCCCGGGCGGGACGCTCACCTCCAGCCGCAGGACGCCGTCCTCGCGCGCCCACGCGGTCGCGACGACGCCGCGCACGGAGGTGTAGGTGGCGCGCGCCCACGCGAGATCGCCGGGACGGGGGCGGATCAGCAGCTCGCGGTAGCCGGTGGAGCCCGGGGCCTGGGCCAGCCCGGCGACGCCCTGGTAGAGCCATTCGCCGATCGAGCCCAGCGCGTAGTGGTTGAAGGAGTTCATCGCCGCCGCCTGGAACCCGCGCTCGTCGGTGTAGCCGTCCCAGCGCTCCCAGATCGTGGTCGCGCCGTGCCGCAGCGGGAACAGCCACGACGGCGGGTCGGTCCTGCGCAGCAGCGCGTGCGCCAGGTCGGGCCGCCCGCAGGCGTCCAGGACGGGGGCGATCAGGCCCACGCCGAGGAACCCCGTGGTGACGCCGGGGCCCGCGGCCTCGACCAGTTCGGCCAGGCGCTCGGCGGCACGCGACGCCGCCTCGCCGCCGTTGCCGCCCGGCAGCAGCTCGAACGCCAGCGCCAGCAGGTACGCGGTCTGGGTGTCGCCGGCGATCCGGCCGCCGGGCGTGACGAAGCGCTCGGCGAAGGTCTTGCGGATGTGCCCGGCGAGCGTCCCGTACCGGTCCGCGAGGTCGTCCCTGCCCAGGACCCCGGCCGCGCGGGCGGTGAGTTCCGTGCTGCGTGCGAAGTACGCGGTGGCGACGACCTCGCGCGGCGTGGGCGTGGGCGCGAGCCAGTCGGCGAAGTGCGGGCCTACCCTGTGGCGCCACACCAGGTCGGGGTTGTGCCGGTGGACGAAGTCGACCCAGGCGCACATCGCGTCGAGATTGCGCTCCAGGAACCGCTCGTCCCCGTACACCCGGTACAGGTGCCAGGGCACCAGGACGCCGGCGTCGCCCCAGCCGGGGGCGCCCTCGTCGGCGACCCCGGCCAGCCTCGGCGCCACGTTGGGGAAGCAGCCGTCCGGCGACTGGGCGCCGCGCACCTCCCGCAGCCAGCCTTCGAAGAAGGCGGCCACGTCCGCGTTCAGGCAGGCGGTCGGCAGGAACACCTGGGCGTCGGCGAGCCAGCCGAGCCGCTCGTCGCGCTGCGGGCAGTCGGTCGGGACGCTGACGAAGTTGGACCGCTGACCCCACACGATCGCCCGGTGCAGCCGCTCGATGTCGGGGTCGGAGCAGGCGAACTCGCCCACCCACGGGGTGTCGCTGTGCAGGACGACCCCCGTGATGTCGGACGGGTCCAGCTCGCGCAGGCCGCTGACCTCGGCGTAGCGGAAGCCGTGGTAGGTGAAGCGCGGCTCGAACACGACCACGGCGTCATCGCCCCCGATGAGGACGTCCGTGGCGTCGGCGGTGCGCAGGTTGTCGGTGTAGAGGGCGCCGTCCGCGTCCAGGGCCTCGCCGTGCCGGATCACCACGCGGGCGCCCGGGGTGAGACCGCGGGCGGTGAGGCGCACCCGGCCCGCGAAGTTCTGGCCGAAGTCGACCAGGTGACGGTCGTCGCCGACGCGCGTGACGGTACGGGCGGCGAGTTCCCCGACGGCGCGCACCGGCGGCGCCACGGCGGCGGTGAGCAGGTCGTGGTCGTCGCCGGTGACCTGCGCGGGCAGCCAGCCCTCCGCGTCGCCGAACCCGGGACGGTCCCAGCCCGGGGTGTCGCGGCGCAGGTCGTGGCACTCGCCCTTGAGCAGGTCGGCGTACCGGATGGGGGAGCGGCGGGTGCGCCACGTCCCATCGGTGACGATCACCTCGCGGCGGCCGTCCGCGTGGTGGAGGTGCAGCTCGGCGAGGAGCTGCGGGAACGTTCCGTAGTGGGCGCCGGAGCGGCGCGGGTCGAAGCCGACGAAGCCGCTCCACCAGCCGTCGGCGAGGGTCGCGGCCAGGACGTTCTCGCCCGCCGCGACGAGGCCGGTCACGTCGTGGGTCCGGTAGTCGATGCGGTCGCGGTAGTCGGTCCAGCCGGGGGCCAGCTCGTCGTCGCCGACGCGGTGACCGTTCAGCCTCAGCTCGTACAGCCCGCGGGCGGTGACGTAGAGGCGGGCGCGGACGGGCGGCTCGGCCGGGACCTGGAAGGGGCGGCGCAGCCGGACGGCCGGGGACAGGCCGTGGTCGGCGAGGGCCACCTCGCCCTCCTCCGGCGCGTCCACCACGTCGAGGTCGGAGGTGTCGTGGGCGATCCAGGACGCCTGCCAGGCCGCGGGGGACATCTGCCCGGTCTCGAACCAGGAGCCCGCCTCGGCGGTGGCGCCGTCCCGGCCGGTGACGGCGACCTCCCAGCGGTAGCGCGTGCGGGCGGTGAGCGGGGCGCCCGCGTAGCGGACGGACACCGCCGCCGGGTCGCTCACCCATCCCGTGTCCCAGGACAGGGCGCCGGACTCGTCCCAGACCCGCACCCGGTGGCGGGCGGGGGCGTCGCCGCGGCGTGAGGAGGCGAGCCGCCACGACAGCAGCGGGGCCCGCTCGTCGATGCCGAGCGGCTCGGTCCGCTGCTCGCAGCGAAGGCCGAGGGGCGCCAGCGCCGCGATGGCCTCGCCGGTCATGGATCGCCTCCTGAACGAATTTTCTGTGAATTAACACTCACAAGTGTGAGGTTGAGCGTAGAGAGGGTGGTGTTGGAGTGTCAAGATGCCGGGTACATCACGTTAACTTGGGTCGTGTCCGGACCCTAGAACAGCCGCTCAAGCAGGCATGAAGCGCAGCTTTCCGTCCTGCGGGCAGGGCGGAAAGCTGAGCGATAGATGATGTGCGATTACAACACACCGACTTGTTACGAACCGCTGCGCCAGCGTTCTCGGGCGGCCTCCACCCGCGCCTTGTACACCTCGTACTCCTCTGCGTAGAACGCCGCCCGCGTCCCGTCCGGGTCCCGGACGGAGGCGGGACGGGTCCAGGCCGCGGCGTCCAGCTCGGGACTGCCCGCGAGCACCGCACCGCGCGCCCCGGCCTCGCCCGCGGCCACGCGCAAGGGCCGTCCCAGGACGCCGGCGAACAGCTCCAGCCATCCGTCGCTGCGCGTGCCTCCGCCCGCCACCGACAGCGCTCCGCTCAGCCCGGCCGCGTCCAGGCAGTGCCGTGCCGCGTACGCGATCCCCTCGCAGGTGGCGCGCACCAGATCAGCGGTGGTGGTCTCCAGGCTCACACCGGTGATCTCGGCACGCGCCGCCGGCTCGACGAACGGCGCGCGCTCACCCGAGGGCGAGAAGAAGGGCAGCACCCGCACGCCGCGCGCCCCCGGCGGCGACTCCGCCAGCAGGGCGTCCAGATCGCGATGGGACGCACCGACCCTGGCCAGCACCCATTCCAGCGCCGCCGTCCCCACCATCGCGGGCATGCCGCGCAGCCACCGGTCGGGACGCGTGGTGGCGAAGTGGAACCCGGTCGGCTCGCCGTCCAGCGCCGGCTCGTCCACCACGGCCAGGCACGCCAGCGTCGTGCCGATGATCAGCAGTCCGTCGCCCGGCTCGGTCACGCCCGCGCCCAGCGCGCAGGCGGGCACGTCGAACGGCCCCGCGGTGATCGGCGTACCGGGCGGCAGCGGCCCATCGCCGAGCGGCTCGCCGCGCGGCAGCGGCTCGGCGATCGGCGCGAGCAGGCCCGCCCTGTGCGACAGGCCGCAGGCGTCCAGGGACGCGGCGTCGTACGCACGCGCGCGGGGATCGAGGAACGGCACCGAGGCGTCGCTGGCATCGGTCGCGCGCACCCCGGTGAAGCGCTGGAACACCACGTCCTTGCAGTAGGCGGCCGTGGCGGCGGCGTCGAGCGCGCCGGGCTCGTGCCGGTCGAGCCAGGCCAGGATCGGCGCCGGGCAGCCGGGGAACAGGGCGTTGCCGGTGCGCGCGAAGACCTCCGCCGCCACGCCGCCCGCCGTCCACTCGTTGACGATCGCGGCGGACCGGCCGTCCATCCAGGAGATCGCGGGACGGACCGGTCTCGCCCGCCCGTCCACCAGCCACACGCCGTCGCCCTGGCCGGTCAGCCCGACGGCGGCGGGACGCCCGCCCAGGCGCGGGCGCAGCGCGCCGAGCACGTCCGCGGCGGCGGCCACGACCTCCTCGGTGTCCTGCTCGACCCGGGAGTCGCTGCGCAGCGTGCGCGCGGGACGCGACTCGACGGCGAGGGCACGGCCGTCCTCGTCGAACGCCGCGGCCTTCACCACCGACGTGCCCACGTCGATCCCGACGTACATCAGCGAGCCTCCGGTCAGATCGGATTGAGGCAGTGCGCCAGCGGCTCGCCCCGGTGCAGCCGTCCGACCTCGGCGGCGACGATGCGGGCGGCCTTCTCGGCGACGGCGCGGCTCGCGCCGCCCAGATGCGGGGTCAGCACGACGCCGGGCATACCGAACAGGCGCGAGCCCGCGGGCGGCGGCTCCACGGCGAAGGTGTCCAGGCCCGCGCCGAGCAGGTGACCGGACTCCAGCGCGTCGCACAGCGCGTCCTCGTCCAGCAGCGGGCCCCTGGCACAGTTGATCACGACGGAGCCGGGTGGCATCAGGGCCAGCTCGCGCGCCCCGATCATGCCGCGGTTCTCCGGTGTGAGCCGGGCGTGCAGGGACAGCACGCGGGACCGGCGCAGCAGCTCGTCCAGGCTGGAGACGCCCCCCGGCAGGTACGGGTCGTAGATCTGGACGTCGGCGCCGAAGCCCTCCAGGATCCGGGCGACCCGGCCGCCGACCGCGCCGCCGCCGACCAGCCCGACCGGCGTGCCCTCCAGCTCCAGTCCGGTGGCCTCGTAGGTGTAGTACCGGCCGCCCCACTCGCCCCGTCCCGCCAGCGCGGCGTGGGTCTCGGGGATGCGGCGCAGGACGGCCAGCAGCAGGCCCACGGTGTACTCGGCGGTCGCGGTCGCGTTGCGTCCCGGCGCGTAGCAGACCCGGACGCCGCGTTCGGTGGCCGCCTCCACGTCGACGTTGACGGGTCCGCCGCGGGCGACGGCCACCAGGCGCAGGCCGGGCGCGTTGTCCAGGACCTTCGCGGTGACGGGGGCCATCTGGGTCACGCACGCCTCGGCGCCGGCCAGCGCCTCGATCATGGTGTCCTCGTCGCCGGACGCCTCGTCCACCTCGCCCACCGGGCCGAACGGGACGATCGGCCAGGGCAGTTCGAGGCGGCGGACGTCGGCGGCCTCGCCCAGCTCGGCGGCCAGCGCGTCGGCCAGCAGCTCCGGGAGGACGAAGCGGTCTCCCGCGGCCAGCACTCTCATCGGGTCTCTCTCATAGGATCGTGGGTGGGAGCTCGGTCTCCCGCGCTTCCGTTCCTCAGGTGACGGCCACGTCGTAGGTGACCTTGTGCTCGTCCAGCTCGCGCAGGGCCTCGGGCTTCGCGCCGTCGTCGACGATGACGCGCTCGAACACCGACAGCGGCGCCACCCGGTGCAGCGCGACGCGGCCGAGCTTGGAGTGGTCGACGAGCAGCACGTTGCGCGCCGCGGCCTCCAGCATCGCCCGCTTGACCGACACGATGTGCTGCTCCTGGTGGTAGGCGTATCCGCCGGACACGGCCGAGGTCGACACGAAGCACAGGTCGACGTTCAGCGCGGTCACGGCGTCCACGCACGAGACCCCGAGGAAGGAGTCGTGCAGCGGGTCGTACTCCCCGCCCAGCGCCATCAGCCGGATGCCGCGCTCGCGCGCCAGCAGGTTGGTGGTCTCCAGGAAGTTGGTGACCACGGTCAGCGGCGTCACGTCGCTCAGCCTGCGGGCCAGCGCCAGCGTGGTCGTGGAGTCGTCGAGCATCACCGCCATGCCGGGCTCGACCAGCGCGGCGGCCTTGGCCGCGATCGCGTCCTTGGCCGCCTGCATCGTCTTCATCCGGTAGGCGACGTTGCTCTCGAACACCCCTGACGGCTGCGCGGTGACCCCGCCCCGGTATTTGCGGACGATGCCCTGCCGTTCGAGCTCGTCCAGGTCGCGGTGGATCGTCATGAGGCTGACGCCGAACCGCTCGGCCAGGTCCCCGGCGGTGACCGAGCCGACCGACAGCACGTGGTCGGCGATGGCGCGGCGCCGCGCGTCCGGTCCGCGCCGACCGTTGTTGTCCTTGGTCATGCTGGGATCCTCTCGTGGCCGGGCACCGGCGGGCGGGCGTTCGGCCGCACGAAATGTCGGTACGGGGGAGCGTGATGTTAACAATCCTCGTACCGGCGTGACCGAGCTTGTAACATCCGGACCTCCCACGTCAAGCCCCTGCGACCTCGTGGGGGAGCGCCGGAGAGGGCGGCGGGCGGGTTGGTATGGTGCTTCAATACTGTAAGTTCACATTCTCAAGCGATAAAACAAGGGGGCCATATCGTGCGCGAGGGCTCGTCCGAACCCGTGTGGGTCGGCGTGGACGTCGGGACCCAGGGGGTGCGGGCCCTCGCCGTCACCGCCGGCGGCCGGGTGTCGGGCCGCGGGTCGGCGCCGCTGACCGGACGGCGCGACGGCGTGCGGCACGAGCAGCGGCCCTCCGACTGGTGGGCGGCCGTCACGGCGGCCACCCGCGAGGCGCTGCGCGGCCTCTCCCACGGCGCGGTGCGCGGCCTCGCCGTGTGCAGCACCTCGGGCACCGTCCTGCTGACCGACAAGGACGGGCGCCCGCTCACCGACGGCATCATGTACGACGACATGCGCGCGCCGGGCGAGGCGCGCGAAGCGCAGGAGGCCGGGGCCGAGCTGTGGGAACGGCTCGGGCACCGCATCCAGCCGTCGTGGGCGCTGGCCAAGGTGCTGTGGCTGGCCCGCACCCGTCCCGGCGACCTGGCCCACGCCCGCCTCGCGCACCAGTCCGACTTCGTCGTCGGGCGGTTGGTGGGACGCCCGGCCGCCACCGACTCCAGCCACGCGCTGAAGACCGGCTATGACGTCCTGGCCGAACGGTGGCCGCGCGACCTGCACGAACGGCTCGGCCTTCCGGCCACGCTGTTCCCCGAGGTGGTGCGTTCCGGAACGGTCCTCGGCGAGGTCGCGGAGGAGGCCGCCGAGGAGACGGGGCTCCCGGCGGGCACCGCGGTGGTCGCGGGCATGACCGACGGGTGCGCCGCGCAGCTCGGCTCGGGCGCGCTGCGGCTCGGCCGGTGGAACTCGGTGCTCGGCACCACGCTCGTCCTCAAGGGCGTGACCGACCATCCCGTCCGCGACCCCGCCGGGGTGATGTACAGCCACCGCGCGCCGGACGACGCCTGGCTGCCCGGCGGCGCGTCCAGCGTGGGCGCGGGCGTCCTCGCGGGCGTCGCCGACCTGGAACGCCTGGACGCGCTGGCCGCCGCGCACGAGCCGTCCAGCGTGGTCGCCTACCCGCTGGTGTCGACCGGCGAGCGCTTCCCGTTCCTCGCCCCCCAGGCCGAGGGCTTCCTGCTCGGCACGCCCCGGGACGAGGGCGACCGGCACGCCGCGCTGCTCCAGGGCGTCGCGTTCGTCGAGCGGCTGGCGCTGGCCTACGTCCAGCAGCTCGGCGCCGCCGTCGAGGGGCCGGTGACCTTCACCGGGGGCGCGACCCGCAGCGCCTACTGGAACCAGCTCCGCGCGGACGTCCTCGGCCGTCCCGCGCGGATCCCCGAGCACGCCGACGCGGCGCTGGGCATGGCCGTCCTCGCCGCGTACGGCACCACGCACGGCCGCTCGACGGCGGAGGTGGCCGAGTCGATGGTGCGCGTCCGGACCGTGGTGGAGCCGCGTCCCGGCATGACCGAGCGGTTCACGGCCCCGTTCCACCGGCTCGTGGACGAACTGGAACAGCGCGGATGGCTGCCCGCCGAAGCGGCCGTCCACGCACGAGAGCGCGGGTGACCGAACATGGGCAGCGCCCCCCAGAGCAGCACGCTCTTCCTGGTCCGGCACGGCCAGACCGAATGGCACGCGGAGAACCGGTACGCGGGCGTCAGCGACGTCGCGCTCACCAGAACCGGACGGGACCAGGCCGAGCGGCTCGGCCGATGGGCGCGGGGCGCGGGCGTGGACGCGGTGTGGGCCTCGCCGCTGAGCCGGTCGAGGGCCACGGCCGCCCCGGCGGCGTCCGTTCTCGGCCTGCCGATCGCGATCGACGGCGACCTGGCGGAGGTGGACTTCGGCGCGGCCGAGGGCCACACGCTCGCCGAGCTGCCACGGGCCGAGGTGGACGCGTTCCTGGCCGACCCCGTCGCGAACGCCTTCCCCGGCTCCGAAGATCCCCGTAAGGCCGTCGAGCGCGGAACGGCCGCCCTGCGGCGCATCGCGTTCCGGCATCACGGCGAACGGGTGCTGGTCGTCGCCCACAACACGCTGCTGCGGCTGACCCTGTGCGGGCTGCTGGGCATCGACCCGTCCCGCTACCGGACGGTCTTCCCCCGGATCCACAACTGCGCCGTCACCGAGGTGCGGATCACCGGCACCGACACGGCGCTGCTGAGCTACAACGTCCCCATCCCCTAGCGACTTCTTTTAGGGAGTCCTTGGCCGGTACTCGCCACGAGTGCGCTGGAGAAATCTCTGGCATGCGAGGAAAATCCGGTATGAGGGGATCGCGGCTTCGGGCCCGGCCCATCTCCGGACGGGGGCGTACGGATGGACTTCCACGACCGCGAGCGCGCACGCCGGCACGAGGCGGCACGGCGGGTGGCCGAGCGGGAACCGGTACGGCGCGAGAACGAGACCGTGCTCCGCTCCGAGGGCGTCGCCGCCGCCGACAGCTCCGAGCGGATCGCCAAGCGGATCCACCGGCTGAACCGCTTCTACGGGGACGGCGGCCTGCTGGAGCCGGAGGCGGCCGGGCCCGCCGCCCGGCTCGAAAAGATCATCAACACCGTGGACTATGTGGGCGTGCGCTACCTGGACGCCGGGGTGGCCGCCGCCCGCGCCGTCGGCCGGGTGAACATCCGCGACGACCGCGGACGGACGCTGGGGTTCGGCACCGGCTCGATGGTGTCCCCCGCGCTGCTGCTGACCAACCACCATGTGCTGCCGGACGCCGCCACCGCGGCCACCAGCGTCATCGAGTTCGATTACCAGGACGGCGTCGACGGGCGGCCGCTGGCCCCGGTCGTCCATCCGCTCGACCCGGACCGGTTCTTCCTGGCCGACGAGGAACTGGACTTCGCCCTGGTCGCGGTAAGCGCGTCCGCCGCCGAACTGGCGCCGTTCGGGTTCAACCGGATGATCGAAGCCGAGGGAAAGGCCATCCTCGGCGAGTTCGTCACGATCGTCCAGCACCCGCGTGGCGACAAGAAGCAGGTGGCGCTGCGCGAGAACCGGATCGTCGACATCCCCGAGCTCTTCCTGCACTATTCGGCCGACACCGAGCCCGGCTCGTCGGGTTCGCCGGTGTTCAACGACCAGTGGGAGATCGTGGCGCTGCACCACGCGAGCGTCCCGGCGCCGGGCAGGGTCGAGTTCGGCGGCGTCCTCAACGAGGGGATCCGCATCAGCCGGATCTGCCGTAAGGTGCGCGAGGCCGGCCTGGCGGGCCCGCGGCGCGCGCTCGTTGAGCAGCTCTTCGCGCCCGGACGCGCCGAGGGGCGGGCCGCGTCCCTCCCGGCCGGTCCCGTGACCGGCGTGCCGTCGCCCTCCGCCGGTACGGCCCCGGCACCGGCGAGCCCGCAGAGTTCCACGCTCCTGTCCACGCCGGCTCCGCCCGCGCCGGTGGACGGGACGGTCACCATCTCGGTGCCGCTGGAGATCACCGTCCGGTTCGCGGACGGCCGGACGCTTGCGGCGGCCACGACGGCCGCGGGGGCGGGCGAGGCGGTCACGATCGACCCCGACTACACCACGCGCGGCGGCTACGACCCCGCGTTCCTGGCCCGCCCGCTGCCACTGCCCGTCCTGCCGCCCGAACTGGCCAGGGTCGCCTCCGTCGAGCTGCGCTACCACCACTTCAGCGTGATCATGCACCGCCAGCGCCGGCTCGCGCTGTTCACCGCGTGCAACATCGACGGCAAGCGGGCGCGGCGGCCGCGGCGGGAGAGCGACCGGTGGATCCTCGATCCCCGGCTGCCCGCGACCGAGCAGACCGGCGAGGACGTCTACCGCGACAACGACCTGGACCGCGGGCACCTGGTGCGCCGCCTGGACCCCGCGTGGGGCGACAGCGACGCCCAGGTCAAGGCGGCCAACGACGACACCTTCCACTTCACCAACTGCACGCCGCAGCACCACGAGTTCAACGCGGGAAGCACGCTGTGGGCGGGCCTGGAGGACTACGTCCTCAACAACGCCGACAACCACGACCTCGCGGTCAGCGTGCTGACCGGTCCCGTGCTGGCCCCCGACGACGACGTCTACCGTGGCGTACAGCTGCCCCGCCAGTTCTGGAAGGTCGTGGCCATGGCCAAGCAGGACGGGCTGTCGGTCACCGGCTACCTGCTCAGCCAGTCGTCCCTGATCGCCGACCTGCCGACCGAGGAGTCCTTCTCCTACGGGGCCTACCGGACGTACCAGGTGCCGGTGCGGCGCATCGCCGAGCTGACGGGCCTGGGCCTGGACACGCACATCCAGGCCGATCCGCTGGAACGGCTGGAGACCACGCCCCTGCCGCGCGAGGTCACCGGCGCCGACGACCTCGTGCTCTGACTCACGCCCGTTCCCGCCGGCCATCCCAGGTGGCCGGGGTGACGCCGCGCTCGCGGAGGGCGGCCTTGCGGACCTTGCCGGTCTCGGTGAGCGGCAGCGAGGCCATGATCTCGACGTACCGCGGCACCGCGAAGGGCGGCAGCTCGCCCGCGCAGTGCCGGACGAGGTCGGCCGGGTCCAGCGCGCGGCCGGGCCGGACGGTCACGGCCACCATGACCTCGTCCTCGGCCAGCTCCGAAGGGACGGGGAACGCGGCGGCCTCGGCGACGGACGGGTGCGTGCGCGCGGCCGACTCGACCTCGTACGAGGAGATGTTCTCGCCGCGCCGCCGGATGACGTCCTTGATCCGGTCGACGAAGCGGTACCGGCCATCGGGCTCGCGGACCACGCGGTCGCCGGTCCGCTGCCACGAGTCCGGCGGCTCGGGAGGGTCGCCCACGTACCCGGTGGAGAACGCGTACGGCTGATGGCTGCGCACGACGAGTTCGCCCGGCGTCCCGTCGGACACGGGGCGCAGCCGCTCGTCGACGACCCGCGCGGAGAAGCCGGGACGGAGAACGCCCATGAACCCCGGACGGCAGCCGTCTGCGCCGCTCCCGATCACAAGGTTGGTCTCCGTCGAGCCGAAGCCGTCGATGAGCGTGACGCCGAAACGCTCGCGGAAGGGCTCCCACAGGTGCGCGGGAGTGGCCGGCGCTAGCGCCCGCCAGGCACGGTGCCCGCGGTCCTGCGGTCCGGCCGGTTGCGCCATCAGCATCGGCACCATCGCGCCGAGCAGGTAGAGCACGGTGGCGCCGGCCTCGGCGACGCGCGTCCAGTGACGGGACGCGGAGAACTTCGGGCCGAGCGTGTAGGCGGCCCCGGACACCATCGCCTGCGCGATCGCGTTCAGCGCGTTGGTGTGGAACAGCGGCAGGGGCGTGTAGAGGACGTCGTCGCTGGTGAGCGCCAGCGAGTCCGCGACGTTCAGGCCCCACCATCCGAACTGCGCATGCGGGCAGCGCACTCCCCGTGACGGTCCGGTGGTGCCCGAGGTGAACAGGATCGCGGCCGTCTCCTCGGGACGTACCGGAGCCGGGGGAAGGGGCGGTGCCTCGCCGGGCGCCGGCTCGTCCCGCCCGATGAGCCAGAGCACCCCGCCGTACCCGGCCTGGGTGATGCGCTCGGCGTACTCCGGTTCGGTGGCCAGGTACGCCGCGTCGGCGACGTCCAGCGCGTGCCGGAGGCCCTGGCCGCGCAGGCCGGTGTTGAGCGGGACCAGCACCGCGCCCAGCCAGGCGCAGCCGAGCACGAGGTCCAGCAACTCCGGCCGGTTCGCCGACATGGCGGCGAGCCGGTCGCCGCGCCGCACCCCGCGGGCGGCCAGCGCCCCCGCCACGCGCGCCGCGACCTCGGCCGCCTCGCGGTAGGTGCGCCGCACGTCCCCCGCGCGCAGGAAAGGGCGCCCGCCGAAACGGCCGGCCGCGTCGATGAGGAGGCCCGGGATGGTCGTCGGGCCGTCGGTCAACGCAGGACCCCGGCGTCGCGGAGCCTCCGGATCCGGTCCGGGGACAGCCCGGCGACCTCGCGCAGTACCGCGTCGGTGTCGGCCCCCAGCAGCGGCGCGGTGGCGCGGATCCCGCCCGCGTTACGGCTCAGCCGGATCGGCGTGCCCTCGTGCAGGAACGCGCCCGCCACCGGATGCTCCGCGCGCACGTAGAAGCCGCGGGCGCGCAGCTGCGGATCCTGTTCGACCAGGTCCCGGCCGTTCTGCACGGCGCCCGCCGGAATCCCGCGCGCCTGGAGCGACTCGGCGGCGGCGTCGGCGGGCAGGGTCCGCGCCCACGCGGCCAGCGCCTCCTCGATCCCGTCCGCCGCGGCGGGATGGCCGATCACCGAGCACAGCGCCCGGCGCTCCTCCTCCGACCGGACGCTCACGGCCAGCCACCGGTCCGGCCCCAGGCACCGGTACACGCCGTGCGGGCTCCAGGACGGGTGGGAGTTGCCGCGCGGCTCGGGCGGGACGGGCGCGATCACGCTGGTGCCCATGTGCGCGGTCATGGCTTCAAGCTGGGACAGGTCGATGTGCTGGCCGCGTCCCGTCCGGTCCCGGTGCTCCAGCGCGGCGACGGTGGCGAGGGCGGCCTGCAACCCGGCCACGATGTCGCCGTGCCCGTAGATCACGCCGACCACGTCGTCGGCCGACCACCCGGTCAGCCCGGTCAGCCCGGAACTCGCCGAGACGGTGTCGGCGTAGGAGACCCACCCGCTGCGCGGCCCGGTGTGGCCCATGCCCGACATGCTCACGTAGATGATGTCGTGCCTGAGCTCGCGCAGCGCCTCGTACCCGAGCCCCATCTTCCTCATCACCGTGGCGCTGAAGTTCTCCACGACCACGTCGCTGGCGGCGATGAGCTCGCGCAGCACCGCCAGGCCCTCCTCCGAGCGCAACGTGAGCGCGACACTGCGCTTGTTGCGGTTGACCTCGTTGAAGTAGCCGTTCGCGTTCGGGTCGGTTCCCGGAACGGAGCGCCGGCGGAGTGTAGGGGGCCGACCCGAACTGTCAGTTCGGGGGGTGTGGGGGGTCGTCCCCCCACCATGAAGCGAGTCGGTGTGTCGGGGGGTGTGGGGGGTCGTCCCCCCACCATGAAGCGAGTCGGTGTGCGGCCCCCGGGACAGGTGCATGAACGGCGCGAACCGCGTGGGGTCGGGACGCGTCTCCGACTCCACCTTGATCACTTCGGCGCCGTGGTCGGCCAGGACCTTGGTGCAGTACGGCCCGGCCAGCACCCAGGTCAGGTCGAGCACCCGGACCCCGGTCAGGACGGGCGCGTCCGAACCCGCGCCGTTCGTGGCAGGGCGGCCGGGCTCGCGGGGCTCGTCGAGCAGCGCCTGGTCGGCGCCCCGCTCGGCCACGGTGAGGGACGTGACGCGCCGCCCCTCCGGGAAGGCGAACGGGAAGCCCAGATCGGTGCGTTCCCCGTGCGGTGTCCGTGCTCGCAGGAAGAAGCCGCGGGCGCTGAGCTGGGGGTTGGCGGTCAGCTCGTCGGGGCGCTCGACCGCCGCCCACGGCAGCTTCCTGGCCTGCGCCGCCTCGGCGAAGGCGGCCTTGGGCCACTTGCCGACGAAGTCCTGGACGACCTCGAACACGTGCCGCTGGTGCCGCTTGCGTTCCACCGGGTCCTGCCAGCGCGGCTCGTCCAGGTCGGCCTGCGCGTTCTCCTCGCGCATCCAGGCCAGCAGCGCGTCCCACATGCGGGGGCTGCCGCCGAGCCCGCCGCCCAGGTAGCCGTCCGAGGCGCGGAACAGGGCGTGCGGCACCAGCGGGTGCTCCCGTCCCGGGCGCGGCGGCACGCGGTCCTCGTGCAGGTACGCCAGCGTGCCCGCCTCCAGGCTCGCGGCCACGCACTCCTGAGCGGAGACGTCGATGAGCTGGCCGCCGCCGCTCCGCCGCGCCCGCAGGCCCAGCAGGACGGCGATCGCGGCGTTCACGCCCGCGAGCTGCTCGGCCTGGTTCTCCGGGAGCGAGAGCGGCGGCCCGTCGGGATCGCCGACCTGCGCCAGCATGCCCCCGAGCGCCGCCACCACCAGGTCGGTGCCCTGCCAGGAGCCGCGCGGGCCGTCGCACCCGAACGGCGTCACCCGGACATGGACCACGTGATCGGGCGCCCGGGCGCCGTCGGGGGTGCCGTCGAGCAGCACGTCGGCGGTCTCCAGCAGCCGCCGCAGCCCGGCCTCGTCGCCCTCCTCCAGGACGACCGACCGCTTGCCCCCGTGCCAGTGCGCGAAGGACCAGCCGTCCAGCTCCTCCCGCGTGGGGTCGCCGTCCGGCGGCTCGACCAGCACCACCTCGTGCCCGAGCCCCACCAGCAGCCTGCCCGCGAAACGCGTGAACGGGCTGGACAGCTCGACGACCCGTACGGCCGGCTCCGCCATCTCAGTGCTCCTGGTTCAGGAAGCCGGTGACGACGCTGTAGTAGTCGTAGGGGCGTTCCTCCTGGAGATGGTGGGAGGCCCGGTCCATGACGTGCAGGTTGCCCTTCGGCATCATGCGGGCCAGCATCAGCGGGTAGTCGGGGGTGAGGAACGCGTCGTACATGCCCCACATGAACAGGGTCGGCGCCTGGATCGTCCCGAGCACGTCCCCCAGCTCCTGCCATTCGCCGCGCGGGTCGTCGGACGCCGCGGCCAGGGCCATCTCGCCGGGATCGATGCTCTGCTCGTAGCGCATCGTCACGGTCTCGTCGGGGATGGCGCTCTCGTCGTACCACTCCAGCCGGGCCATCAGCTCGCGCATCTTCTCCCAGGACGGCCCCGTGCCGCCGAAGTACACGTCCCGGGCCTTGCGGCCGCGGTGACCGCGCTCGGGGAGCGGCGCCAGCGGGCCGTGCCACACCGGCTGGCTGCCCGTGACGACCAGCGAGCGCACCCGATCGGGGTAGAGGGCGGCCAGGTTGAGCGCGATCGTCCCGCCCCAGGAGTTGCACACGAAGTCGGCGCGGTCCAGGCCCAGCGTGTCCATCAGCGCGACCGTCTTGGCGGCGTGGAAGTCCCACATCGGGCCCTTGATCACGCACTTCTCGGACTTGCCGTACTGCAGGATGTCCACCAGGAAGACCCGGCGGTCGGCGGCGAACAGCGGGGCCACCTGCCCGAAGTCGGACCAGCCGGTGCAGCCGGGCCCGCCCCCGTGCAGGAAGATCGTGGGGCTGCCCTGCCCCAGCTCGATGTAGTGGTAGGTGACACCGTCCGCCTTCGCGTAGGCGCCCTCCGGCGCCGGCCGAATCCGCATGAGGTCCATGATCCCGAATCGTGGTCGCGGGGCCGGACGCGGTCGAGCGGGACGGTCCGCTGAGCGGGCCGCCGCCGTGGCCTGCCCGAACACGCGGGCCTACTCTGCCGGGTGAGAGAGGGAGGCAGCTCATGACGGTCGTAGACGAGGATCTGGCGAACATTCCGGCACCCCCCGTCTTCGCGACGACGGCGGAGGAACGCGAGCACCGCAAGCGGCGGGTCGCCGCGGGGTACCGGGTGCTGGCCCGCTTCGGCCTGGACGAGGGGATCGCCGGGCACATCACCTGCCGTGACCCCGAGCTCACCGACCATTTCTGGACGGCGCCGTTCGGCCGCTACTTCGGCCGCGTCCTGCCGCGGGATCTGATCCTGGTGAACGACGAGGGCAAGGTCGTGGAGGGCGAGGGACGGCTCAACCGGGCCGCGTTCGCCATCCACTCCGAGGTGCACAAGGCCCGGCCCGACGTCGTCGGGGCGGTGCACGCGCACGGCCTGCACGGCAAGACGTTCTCGTCCCTGCACACCACGCTGGCGCCGCTTACCCAGGACGCCTGCGCCTTCTACGGGTCGCACTCCTTCCACGAGGACTACTCGGGCGTGGTGTTCGACCCCGAGGAGGGGCAGCGCATCGCGGCCTCGCTCGGCGACGGCAAGGCGGTCATCCTCGCCAACCACGGCCACCTCACGGTGGGCCGGACGGTGGACTCGGCGATCTGGTGGTTCGTCACGATGGAGCGGTCCTTCCAGTCCGAGCTGATGGCCCGCGCCGCCGGCGACCCGGTGCCGCTGGACGAGGAGACCGCGCGGCTGACCGCCGAGCAGGTGGGCGGGGAGGACGTCGGCTGGTTCGCCTTCCAGCCCATCTGGGAGCGGATCGTCTCCGAGCAGCCGGACCTCCTCGCAGAGTGACCGGCGCGCTTCTGGAACCGGCGGAGAAACGGGCCCGGGCCGAAATCGGCCGCGTGGAGCGCCGGTCGCTCGGCACGGTGAGCGCCGACGCCGCGGCCGAGTTCGCGCGGGCGGCGGGCGAGACCTCCCCGCGACTGGTCGACCCGGCCCATCCCGCCTTCACCGTCCACCCGATGTACCTGGTCAGCCTGCTGCGCGGGGCGCCGGGCGCCGCCCCGGAGGAGTACCGCCCGGACGGCATGTACCGGGACGAGGTCCCCGGCACCGACGGGCTCGACGTGCGGCTGATGGCGGGCGGGCAGGACGTGCGCTTCCTCGGGGAGGCGCGTCCCGGTGAACGCATCGAGGTGCGCCGCGTCCTGGAATCCGTCGAACGCAAGGGGAAGGGCGCGGGCTTCCTGCTGCTCACGGTCGTCAAGACCTACGCCTCGGAGCGCGGCCCGCTGGCCGAGGTCACGGAAAGGTTCATCGTCCGATGAGAACAGAGGTCCCGCCGGTGGAGTACGTCCCGGACGAGATCACCCTGCTCCGGTTCGGGGCGGTGACCCGCAACGCCCATCGCATCCACTACGACACCGCGTTCGCCCGCTCGGAGGGGCTGGACGGCCCGGTGGTGATGGCGCAGTTGCACGGCTGCCTGTTCCATCGGGCCGCCGCGGCCTACGCGGGCGAGACCGGAGAGGTGCTCTCGGTCGGCTGGCAGAACCGGGCGCCCGCCTATGCCGGTGACCGCCTCGTCGTCTCGGGCGTGGTCGAGTCCGTCGACGAGGAGACCGGCCACATCACCCTGGCCCTGGAGGAACACCGCTTCCCGGACGGCGAAGGCCCCGGCACGCTGTGCTGCCGGGGCCACGCCGTGGTCGCCGTTCGTTCCTCGGACGCTCAGTCCTCGAAGTAGAGCGCCACCTTGCCGATCGCCTCCCCGGTGCGGAGCCGTTCGGCGGCCTCCGCGAGCCGTTCGGCCGGGTACCGCTCGATCGGCAGCGTCAGCTCGCCCGCCGACAGCTCCGTCAGCAGCCGGGCGGCGTCCTCCGCGACCTCCCCGCCACGCCTGATCAGGTTGACCGGCAGGAGCGACACGTCGGCGAGCAGGAAGTCCGCGAGGTCGGCGCGGAAATCGCGGCCGGCCGTGTAGCCGACCAGCGCGACCCGGCCGCCGGCCCGCACCTGCCCGAGCATGGCGGTCAGCACCGGCCCGCCCACCGTGTCGATCACGGCGTCGAAGGGGCCCGAGGACGACCCGGCCAACTCGGAGGCCAGGATCGCCTTGGCCTGGGCCGGGACGTGCGCCAGCTTGGACGCGCGGCCGACGACGCCGACGACCTCCGCCCCGGCGCGCGCCGCGAGCTGCACGGCCAGCGTTCCGACCGCGCCCGCCGCGCCCGTCACCGCGACCCGTTCCCCGGGCCGTACCGCGGCGACCGAGTGGACCGCGAGCAGCGCCGTCCCGGCCGGGGAGAAGAAGCAGCACGCCAGGGCCGGGTCGATCCCCTCGGGGACGGGCACGACCGCCGAATCGCCCACCACGGCGTGCTCGGCCCAGCCTCCGTCCCGCTTCAGCCCGGCGCCGCCGCCGCGGAACCGCACCGGCAGTCCCTCGGGATGGACGTCGGACTCCACCACGACACCGGCCGCCTCCGTGCCGGGCACCGAGGGCAGGTCCGGCAGGATGCCGAACCGGCCCTCCACCACGTTCAGGTCGAGATGCCCGACCTGCGCGGCCCGCACCCGGATCAGGGTGTGGCCCGGCGGCCGGTCCGGCACGGGCCGCTCCACCAGGCGCGGCAGCTCACCGAACCTCTCCAGGACCAGCGCCCTGCTCGTCCGTTCACCGGCGGGTTCGCTCACACCTTCACCTCGTAACGCTTCAGGACGCGGGCCGCCACGATCCGCAGCACCCGGTCGAAGACGAACCCCAGAATTCCCAGCACGATGATGCCGACGAACACCCAGTCGATACGGCCGTAGTTCCGGGAGGTCCAGATCAGCGCGCCCAGCCCCACCTGCGCGGCGACGATCTCCGCCGACACGATGGTCAGGAAGCTGTTGCCCATCGCCAGCCGGGCGCCGGTGACGATGTGCGGCACCGTCGAGGGCAGCACCACGTTCCGCATGATCTGCCAGCGGTTCGCGCCGAGGCTGGCCGCCGCGCGCAGCTTGGACTCGTTCACCGACAGCACGCCCGCGATGGTGTTGAGGGTGACGATGAAGACGGCGGTGTAGAAGATCAGCACCACCTTGGACGACTCGCCGATCCCCAGCCACACCACGGCCAGCGTGACGAACGCGACCGGGGGGATGAAGCGGAAGAACTCGATGTAGGGGTCCAGCAGCCGCCGGATGATGGGGACCTGCCCCATCAGCAGGCCCACCGGCACCCCGACCGCCAGGCCCAGGCCCCAGCCGATCAGGATTCGGCGGCTGGAGGCGATCACCGAGTTGCCCAGCGTGCCGTCGGCCGCCAGCTCGCGCGCCGCCGACAGGGTCTGGCCGGGCGAGGCCACCAGCGCCGAGCCGTACCGCATGGCCAGCAGCTGCCACACCGCGATGCCCGCGGCGATCGACACCACGAACATGCCGAGCGAGCGCAGCCGTCCCGCCACCGCGCCCGGCCGCCGCGGTTCCTCGACGGACGGGGTGGCCGCGGCGTCCGCCGAGACGACGGTCATCGTTCCTCCCCTGGCTCGTCCGCCGGAGCCTCCGGCGGATCGTCCACGCCCTGCTCGCGCAGGGCCTTGCGCACCTCTTCGCCGATGTCGCGGCGCAGCGCCGCGCGCAGCTCGATCGCCTCGGGCGCCGTGTCGTCGCGGGGACGCGGCAGGTCCACCGGGTACACGCTCTTGATCGTGGCGCCGGGTCCCGCGGTCATCACCGCGACCCGGTCGCCCAGCACGATCGCCTCGTCGATGTCGTGGGTGACGAACACGACGGTGCAGCCGGACGCCCGCCAGATCCGCGCCATCTCCTCCTGCATGACCTGCCGGGTCTGGGCGTCCAGCGCGCCGAACGGCTCGTCCATCAGGACGACGCTCGGCTCGTTGGCCAGGACCCGCGCGATCTGCACGCGCTGCCGCATGCCGCCCGACAGCTGGCCGGGGAACCGGTCGGCGCAGTGCCGCAGCCCGACCAGGCCCAGGTACTCCTCCGCGATCTGGTTCTGCTCGGCCCGCGACCGGCCCCGCATCCGCGGGCCGAACGCCACGTTCTGGCGCACGGTCAACCAGTCGAACAGGGCCTCGCTGCTCTGGAACACCATGCCACGGCCGGGGTCGGGGCCGGTGACGGCCTCGCCGCCCACGGTGAGGCGGCCCCGCCGCACCGGGACGAATCCGGCCAGCGCCGACAGCAGCGTGGACTTGCCGCAGCCGCTCGGGCCGAGCAGGCACAGGAACTCCCCGGCCTCGATGTCCAGCGAGATGTCCTGGACGGCGAGGAAGGACCCGAAGCCGATGGCCACGCCGGAGACGGACACCGCCGCCCCGTGACCGGCCCGGCCCCCGTCCCCCGCCGGGGCCCCGCTCGCGGGGGCCTCATCCGGCGGAGGGCGGCGACCGGTGTCGATGGCCTTGGTCATCCCGTTCCTTTCGCGTTCGCGGCCACCCATCCCTGGAGCACGGCCGCGTTGAGGTTGGGAGTGGCTTTGACCTTGCCGGTGCTGACGTACCAGGCGGCGGTGCTCTCGTAGCCCTTCATATCGGCGGGCGTGATGTCGCGCACCTTGAAGTCGATCTCACGGATCGCCGTCATGGTCTGCTCGGGCGGCACCTTGGCGGCCTTCTGCGTCGCCTCGGCCGCCGCGTCCGGGTCGGACTCCACCAGCGCGGTCGCCTCCTGCAGGACCTGGGCGACCTTGGCGGCCGTGCCCTCGTTGGCGCTCAGCCACTTCTGGCCGGTGATGAGCCAGTGCTGGTACTTCAGCCCGTAGGCGCCGGTGGACTCCAGGACCTTGCCGCCCAGCTTGACGCCGTTGGCGGGCCACGGCTCCCACAGCGTGTAGGCGTCCACCTCGCCCTTCTGCAGCAGGGCGGGGATCTCCGGCGGGTCGGCGGTGACGAACGTGACCGACTTCACGTCGATCTTCTTGGACTCCAGGTACTTGGTCATGGCCAGCTCGGACAGGCCGGGGACGATCGCGACCTTCTTGATCTCGGACGGGGAGCCCGTCTTCGGACTGGCGACGACCTTCAGGTACTGCCCGGACTCCTGGTAGATCAGCAGTGCCCGCAGCGACGGGTTCTGCTGGAGCTGGGCGATGGTGGTGGTGTCGGAGCTGCCGGCCATCTGGACCTGGCCGCCGGCGATCGCGTCGACGGCCTCGCCGCCCCGGCCGAACTGGACCACCTCGACGTTCAGGCCGTGCTTACGCCACAGCCCCTTGGAGTCGGCGACGAAGAACGGCGCGTACGCCGCGTCGATGCCGACGGCGATACGGATCCTAGGACCGGTGGCGGCGGGGCCGCCGGAGTCGGTGGTGGCGCCGCCACACGCCGAGAGCGTGAACAGCGCGACTATGAGCGAGAGCGCGCCCGCGAGGCGCCATCTCGTGGCCCGTGCGTCCATGAGACCTCATAAGTTGGTGATGAGCTGCCGGATTGGGGGAGAGTAGGCCCGCGTTCGTTACAGGCGCATGGCCGGGGGTCCGCTGAGCGGGACGTGCGGCCTCTGATCAGTGGTCGGTGGGCCGCGATCACTGGGCTGTGATCAGTGGGCCGTGATCAGTGGGCCAGGTAGCCGCCGTCGACCGTGAGGACGGTCCCGGTGAGGAAGCCGGACGCCGGTGAGGCGAGCAGCAGCAGCGCCCCGGCCAGCTCGCGCGGCTCGCCCCAGCGGGCCAGCGGCACCTCGCGTTCCACGAACGCCCTGGCCACGGGGTCGTCACGGGAGCCGACGTTCATCTCGGTCAGGATCGGGCCCGGCATCAGGCAGTTGGCGGTCACGCCGGTGCCCGCCAGTTCCAGCGCCAGCGCCTTGGTCAGCTGGACGACCGCGCCCTTGGACGCGGCGTAGGCGGCGCGCGCCGGGGCCCCGACCGACCCGAGGACCGAGCCCAGCGTGACGATCCGTCCCGATCCGGCCTCCGTCATGACGCGGGCGGCGGCGCGGCAGGCGTACCAGGTGCCGTACACGTTGGTGGCGAAGCAGGCGTGCAGGTCCCCGGTCGGCAGCTCGGCCACCGTGCCGCGGGCCAGCCTGCCGGCGCTGGTCACCAGGACGTCCAGACGGCCCCACCGCCGCACGACCTCGGCGACGGCCGCGTCCACCTGGGACTCCTCGGTGACGTCGCAGCCCAGGCCGAGCGCGGTGCCGCCGCGTTCCGCCAGCCGCGCGGCGGCCTCGCGGGCCCGCCCGGCGTCGCGCGACAGGACCGCGACCTTCGCGCCCGCGGCCAGGAGCGTGCGGGCCGCCTCGGCGCCGATGCCGGACGTGCCGCCGGTGACCAGGGCGGTCCGGCCGGTCAGGGAGAACGCGTCGATGATCTCGTCCATGCGCGGACCCTGACACGCCCCCGCCGGTCCGCGTGCCGGTCGCGGTCTGCTGAGCGGGACGAGTCCATAGGCGAACGGGCCGGTCGGGACGGATGCTCGGGGCGCACGGCTCGAAACAGGGTTCGGTGAGCAGGAGGACTTGCAGATGACGGGTGGGGAATCCCTCGATCCCAAGGCCGCGCCCCGGGCGCGACGCCCGGTCGGGGCACCGGGGCGCCAGGACTGGTCGTCGTGGCCCCACTACGAGGCGGCGGCCGAGGGCTTCCGCGGCTACTGGTATCCGGTGACCTGGTCGAGCCACATCACCGGGAACCCCCGTTCGTACACGATCTGCGGCGACAAGATCGTGCTCGTCCGGGACGCGGGGAAGGCGTACGCGCTGCACGACCGCTGCCCGCACCGGGGGGTGCCGCTGTCGGAGGGCGACCAGCAGTTCCCCGGCACGATCAGCTGCCCCTACCACGGCTGGACGTTCGACCTGGCCAGCGGGCGGCTGGCCGCGGTGATCACCGATGGCCCCGACTCGCGGATCTGCGGGAAGGTCGGCGTGCGGACCTATCCCGTCGAGGAGCGCCTCGGCATGGTGTGGGTGTACATCCCGGTCGCCGGCGAGGAGCCGCACCCGATCGACGAGCAGCTTCCCGAGGAGCTGGTCGCCAACCCGTTCGTGATGGGCGGGCGGATCGACCCCCGGCGCGGCAACTGGCGGTTCGCCTGCGAGAACGGCTTCGACGAAGGTCACGCCAAGTACCTGCACAGAACGTCGCTGTGGCGGCTGTTCAAGCCGATGCCCACCTGGAACGTGACACGGATCGTCCCCCAGGGCCGCTGGATCTACCGGGTGCAGGACGAGGTGCACTGGGAGGCCGACTTCCCGGGCGTGGGGCGCTGGACCAACAAGCGCTGGTGGAAGATGTCGCCGCCCAAGGAGACCTTCAACATCGGCAACACCGGCAAGCCGAAGCGCGTGGACCCGACGATCGAGGCGCAGAAGTTCCCCGGCTTCGCGTCCCTGTCGATGCCGGGCGTGCTCCGCATCGCCTACCCCAACTTCATCCACTACGAGTTCTACGTCCCGGTGGACTCGGACAACCACCGCTATGTCGGGGTGATGGTCAACTTCACCGAGGGCTGGCACACCCTCCGCTTCTACGCCAAGTACCTGGGGGCCATCCGCTGGCTGTTCCACGGCCAGTTCTCCGCCCAGGACGCCTGGATGGTCGACGTCACCGACGCCCCGCCCGAGAAGCTCTACCGCCCCGACGTCTCGCTGACCGCCTGGCGCGCGCTGAGCCAGGAGGAGTACGCCAAGAAGCTCGCCGACTGCGGCGTCGCCCCCGCTCCCAAGCCGAAGAAGAGGTAGGAAGAGGTGAGGATCGTGAAGCGCATCCTGCCCGCGATGATCGCCGGTGCCGTGCTGGCCGTGGCGATCCCGGCGGTGTGGCGCTGGATCGCCCGGACCAGCCGCACGCAGGTCCACAGGATCGGTCAATGACCGACGGGCTGGCCGGGCTGGACGACCGCAGGCGCGGCTGGGTCGAGTCGGCGTGGCGGCACGTCACCCCCGGCCGGCTGCGCGAGCTGGTCCGCGGCCTGGTGGACGTGCCGAGCCCGACGGGCGACGAGGGACCGCTGGCCGGGCACATCGCCGCCACCCTGGACGCCGCGGGCTGCCCGGCCCGCGTGCAGCCGCTGGACGACCGGCAGGCCAACGCCTGGGCGCGGCTGGACGGCGACGGCACCGGCCCCGACCTGATGCTGTACGCGCCGATCGACACCCTGACCGTGGGGGAGGAGGACGAGGACGTCCCCTGGATCGGGCCCGAGCTGCGGCCCGACATGCGTCCCCGCGCGGTGGTGGACGGCGATCTGGTGGTGGGCCTGGGCGCGTCCAATCCCAAGGGGCACGCCGCGTGCGTGATGATGGCGGCCGAGGCGATCGCGCGGGCCGGGATCCCGCTGACCGGCGACCTGATCGCCGCGTTCGGCGCCGGCGGCATGCCCACCAACGCCCGCCCGTCCGGGACACGGCGCAACACCGGGCAGGGCGCGGGCTGCTCGTTCCTGCTGGAGCAGGGGGTGTGGGCCGACTACGCCGTGATCGCCAAGCCGGGCTGGACGGTCTCCTGGGACGAGGTCGGGCTCGTCTGGTTCGAGGTCACCGTGCGCGGCACCCACACCTACGTGGGATCGCGGCACCGGCTGCCGTACGGCAACGCCATCGCGCGGGCCGGGCTGGTCGCGCAGCGCCTGGAGGAGTGGTTCGCCGAGTACGCCGAGCGGCACACCGAGGGGACGGTGGCGCCGCAGGGCGTCGTGGCGTCGATCCGCGGCGGCTGGCCGCGGATGGCGGCGGTGACCCCCGCCGCCTGCGTGCTGCGGGTGGACCTGCGGATCGGCCCGGGGACGTCGCCGATGGCGGCCAAGCGGGAGTTCATGGCCGCGCTCGACGCGATCCGCGCCGGCACCCCCGGCCTGGACGTGGACGCCGAGATGATCCTGGCCATCCCCGGCACCGCGTCGGATCCGGACGGCTGGGTGTGCCGCAGCGCCGTCGCCGCCTGGGAGGCGTTCGAGGGACGCCCGCACGAGGTGATCCGCGGCAACAGCGGCGCCACCGACGCCAACATCCTGCGGAACCGGGGCGTGCCCACGGTGCGGATCGGCATGCCGAAGATCACCGAGGCGCCGCGCGAGATCGACTTCCCGTTCGGCATGAACGCCGTGGACGTCCGCGAGATGGAGCGGCTCACCCGCCTCCTGGTCCGCACGGCCATCGACACCGTCACCCGTACGCGGGACGAGGTGGCCGCCCATGCCGCCTCGGCCGAAGGAGCCCTCGTATGACCGAGATCGTGCTGGGCGTGGGGGCCTCCCACTCCACGCTGATGAACACCCACTGGGAGGAGACCGTCCACAAGGACCGGGCGGAGCGGTTCAGGGACGCGCTGTACGCGGCGCGCGACGAGATCGCCAAGGCCCGGCCCGACACGGTGATCGTGGTGGGCTCCAACCACTTCCGGGGGTTCTGGCTGGACCTGATCCCGAGCTTCACCATCGGGGTCGGGGAGTGCCTGGCCAGCGGGGAGTCCGGGACGCCCAAGGGCCCGCAACCGGTGGACGTGCCGCTGGCACAGCACATCGCGGACGCGCTGGTGGAGGGCGGCCGGTTCGACGTGGCCTTCTCCGCCCGGCTCCAGATCGACCACGGCCAGTCGCACGCGATCCAGTACCTGCTGGACGGGCTGGACGTGGAGATCGTCCCGCTGGTGGTGAACGTGTTCGCGCACCCGCTGCCGACCCTCGAACGCTGCGAGCGCCTCGGCCGCGCCATCCGCGAGGCGGTGCTGGCGTTCCCCGGCGGGCGCAGGGTCGCGGTGATCGGGTCCGGCGGGCTCTCGCACCGCCTGCCCTGGCCGGACTGGCGCGACCCGCACGGCGACGACGAGGAGTTCATGGTCGGCGCCTGGCTCAACGGCCGCGACAACTGGCAGGACTACGACGCCCGGCGGCGGCAGATCATCCGTGCCGCCGAGGCCGCGATCAACCCCGAGTTCGACGAGGAGTTCCTGGGCCTGCTGGAGCGCGGCGAGGCCGCCGGGCTCACCGCGCACACCACCCAGAGCCTGGAGGAGATCGCCGGCAACGGCGCCCAGGAGCTGCGCACCTGGCTGCTCATGGCGGCCCTGCTCGACCACGTCCCCGGACGGCGGCTGTCGTACGAGGTCATCCCCGAGTGGCTGACCGGTATGGCCGTGGCCGTCCTCGACCCCGCCACCAGTTGAACCCGAAAGGCGACGCATGAGCATCTGGACCGAACTGGTCGACGTCGACTACCGCCACGCCTACGTGGACGCGGGCGGAGTGCGCACCCGCGCGCTCCAGGCCGGGCCGGAGGACGGCGAGCATGTGATCTTCCTGCACGGCACGACCGGGCACTTGGAGGCGTTCGTCCGCAACATCCCCTCACACGCCGAGCGCTACCGGTGCCACGCCATCGACATGCTGGGCCACGGCTACACCGGCAAGCCCGACCGTCCCGGCGAGATCCCCGCCTATGTCGAGCACCTGTGGGCCTACATGGACGCCGTCGGCGCCGAGCGGGCGCATCTGGTGGGCGAGTCGCTGGGCGGCTGGGTCGCGTCGTGGGCGGCCAGTGAGCGGCCCGACCGCGTCATCTCGCTGCAACTGCTCTGCATGGGCGGCACGAAGATCAACCCGCAGGTGATGGAGCGGCTGAAGACCACCACCCGGGCCGCGGTCGAGCAGGAGGACCCGTCCTTCACCAAGGAGCGGCTGCGGCTGCTGTGGGCGACCTGGGACGAGCAGCTCGGGGACGAGATCGCCGACGTCCGGTTCGACATCTACCACCGTCCCGACTTCACGGCGAACCTGCACAACCTGCTGGCCCTGCAGGAGGTGGAGGCGCGCGAGCGCAACCTGCTCCGCCCGGACCGGATGGCGACGATCAAGGCGCCGACGCTGGTGGTCTGGGGCAACAAGAACCCGCTGGGCGGCGTCCCCGAGGCGGAGGCGATCGCGGCGGCGATCCCGGGGGCGAGGCTGGAGGTGTTCAACGACTGCGGCCACTGGCCCCAGCATGAGAGGCCCGAGCTGTACAACCCCCTGAGCCTCGCCTTCCTGGCCGAAGCCTCATGATCCGCTTCGGGTACGCCGACACCTCGCGGGGCCAGGTCCACTACGCCGAGTGCGGCGACGGCCCGCCGGTCGTGCTGCTCCACCAGACGCCCCGGTCCTGGGACGAGTACCGCGAGGTGCTGCCGCTGCTGGGCCGTACCCACCGGGCGATCGCGATGGACACCATCGGCTTCGGCGCCTCCGCGCCGCTGGCCGACCACTCGATCGAGACCTACGCGGCCACCGTCGTGGAGTTCCTCGACGCGCTGGGCCTGGCGGAGACCGCCCTGGTCGGCCACCACACCGGCGGTGTGGTGGCCGTCGAGGTGGCGGCCCGCGCCCCGGAGCGGATCTCCGCCCTGGTGCTCTCGTCCACGCCGTACGTGGACGCCGACGCGCGCAAGGCCCGTGAGAACCGGCCGGCCATCGACGCGGTCGAGCCCGACCCCGAGGGGAGGCACCTGACCGAGCTGTGGGGCCGGAGACAGCCGTACTACCCGCCCGGACGGCCCGATCTGCTCACCCGATTCGTTCGTGACGCGCTGGTCCTCGGCGACGACGTGGAGAAGGGGCACGAGGCCGTCGCGCGGTACCGGATGGAGGACAGGATCGGCCTCGTCCGCTGCCGGACGCTGTGTCTGGGCGCCTCCGCGGACCCTTTCGTGTTCCCTGACCTGCGGGTATTGTCATCGCAACTTAACAGGGCGACCGTAGCGGTGATCGAGGGCGGCATGGTTCCTTTGATGGAACAGCGTTCCCCAGAGGTCTGCGATGTGATCGTGAGGTTCCTGTCTTGACCGTCGTTTCGATCGACCACGCCCGTACGACCCGGGCCTCGGCGCCGCGGCGGGGCCTGGGTCCCGACCCGATGAACTCCGTTCTCGGCAAGGCCCAGTTGATCATCGAGGCGTTCACCGCCGAGGACGCCAGCCTGTCGCTGGCCGATCTGGTCCGGCGCACCGGCGTCGCCAAGGCGACCGTGCACCGGCTCGCGCAGGAGCTGGTGGAGTGGGGACTGCTCGAACGGGACGGCTGCGACTACCGGCTCGGCCTGCGGCTGTTCGAGATCGGGCAGCGGGTGCACCGGCAGCGGATCCTGCGCGAGGTCGCCCAGCCGTACATGGAGGACCTGCTGCTGGCCACCCAGGAGACCATCCACTTCGCCATCCATGACGGCCTGGAGGTCCTGTACCTGGAGAAGATCCTGGCGCATCGGGGGCTGAGCGAGCAGTCCCGCGTGGCGGGGCGGCTTCCGCTGTACTGCACCGCCACCGGCAAGGTGATCCTGGCCTTCGGGCCCGCCTCCCTGTTCGCCGATGTCGTGCGCAACGGCCTGAAGCCGCTCACCCGGCACACCATCACCTCGCCCGCCCGGCTGCGCGCCCAGCTCGACCGCGTGCGCGTGGAGCGGATGGCGATCGAGGCGGAGGAGACCAGGCTCGGGTACATGAGCACGGCCGTTCCGGTGTTCGGCCGCGGATCGACCCTGGTCGGCGCGTTGTCGATCACCGGGCCGACGTACCGGATGGACCCGGCCAAGCTGTCGGGCGCGCTCCGCACGGCGGGCATGGGCATCACCCGCTCGCTCCGCCAGGTCCTGTGAGCGTCCAGGCGCTGTGAGCGTCCCGGACGGGGCGCCGGGCCCGCGGGCTACTCGGTGAGGGCGCCGCCGCCCCACAGCGGAGGGCGGCGCGAGCCGAGATCCACACTGATGATCTTGGCGGTGCTGTAGCGGGCCAGCATCCGCTCGCCGAACTCGTGCCCGGGGGCGGGTCCCGCGGCGGTGTCGGACGGGAACCCGGCCGGACGGTCGAACCACCGGTTGATCCAGACGATCCCGGCGTCCAGTTCGCGGGCGATGCGGTGCCCCCGGGCGAGGTCGGCCGTCCACACTCCGGCGGCGCGCCCGGAGGCCGCCGCGTTGACCCGCTCCACGGCCGCCCACTCGTCCTCGAAGGACTCGATCACGGCGACGGGGCCGGGCGGCGGCGGCCCGGCGACCTCGCCGCCGTCCGGGCGGGCCAGCAGGGTCGGCGCGTGGAAGAACCCGCCGGCCAGAGCGGGCGGCAGCCCGGACGGCTCACCGCCCGCCACCAGCCGGGCCCCCGCGTCCAGCGCCCGCCGGATGGCGCCGCGCACCTCCTCCCGGCGTTCCGCCGAGATCATCGGTCCCATCTCGGTGGACAGCTCAAGGGGGTCGCCCAGCACGACGGCCCCGGCCGTCGCCGCCAGCCGCCCGGCGAACTCCTCGCGCACCGACTCGTGCACGATCATCCGGGACGGCGTCCCGCCCGCCTCGCCGCCCGCCGTGCACATCCCCGTCAGCGCGTCGATGACGGCCGCGTCCAGGTCGGCGTCCTCGAACACCACCATCGCGCCGCCGGTCCGGCCGGCCCGCGACGTGCGGGGACGCCCGATCCGCAGCGTGCCGGGGTGCGCGTCCAGGCACGCCCCGACGCGCTCGTCCACGCCGGTCACCACGTTGAGGACGCCGGACGGCAGCAGGTCCTCGACGGCGCGGGCGAACTCCAGCACGGTCGCCGACGCCCGTCCCGCGGGATGCACCACCATCGTGTTCCCCGCGGCGAGCGCGGGCGCGATCTGCTCGGCGAGCGCCACCAGTGGCGCGTTCCACGGCACCCGGACGGTGAGCACGCCGAGCGGCGACCGCACCGTGTACGCCATGCCGTGCGGGTCCTCGATCGGCACCTGCTCGCCCTTGACGCCCCTGGCCAGCCCGGAGAACAGGCGCAGCGCCGCGACGCAGGCCGGGACGTCCGAGAAGTAGGACTCCCGGACCGGCAGGCCCCCCTCGGTCGCCAGCAGCACCGCCCACCGGTCCGGGTCGGCCTCGATCCGGTCGGCCATCCGCCACAGCGCCTCCTGGCGCGTCGCCAGGCTCGACCGGCGCCAGCCGGTGAACGCCTTGCGCGCCGCCGCGACCGCGTCCTCGACCTGTTCCGGCCCCGCCTCGGGAAGCTCGGCCCAGGCCGTTCCCACGGTCGGGTCCACGGCCTCGAACGCCGCGCGTGCGTTCACCCACTCGCCCGCGACGAACAGCCGGTACGGCCCGTCCGGGCGGTACGTCCGGCGGGCCTCCCCGGCCGCGTCCCAGGACTCAGGCACCCGGCACCGCCGGCGGGGTGTCGAGGAGCGGTCTCACGTTCACGGTGCGAACTCTCCCAGCCCGGCCCGCCGCGCTTAAGCGGGGCGTCCTGCTCACCGGAACGATCCAGGTCTTCGCCGCGCATCCCTTTCCGTGCAGAATCGCCCCATGTGGACGCAGATGGTGGCCGCCGCGGGCGTGCTCGCCTTGCTGACCGTTCTCCCGGGGCCCGACATGGCGGTCGTGACGCAGCGCGCGATCGCCCGGGGGAGGTCCGACGCGCTGCGGGCGATGGCGGGCATCGTGTCCGGCCTGCTGGTGTGGGGGCTGTGCGCCATCGCCGGGCTCGCCGCCGTCCTGGCGGCCTCGGCGGAGGCGTACCTCGTCGTCAAGCTCCTTGGAGCGGGCTATCTGGTCTTCCTGGGCGCGCGGGCACTGTGGGACAACCGCCGCGGTTCCGTACCGCCTGAGGAGTCCCGGGCGGGCGGCGCGGGCGGCGCCTACTGGACGGGGCTGGTCACCAACGCGCTCAACCCCAAGATCGCGGTGTTCTACGTCGGCCTGCTGCCGGCCCTGGTTCCCGACGGCCTGCCCGTCGCGCCGGGCATGGCGCTGCTGGTCCTGCTGCACGCGGCGCTGTCGGTGGCCTGGCTGGGCGGGTACGCCGGCCTGCTGGCCAGGGCACGGTCGCTGGTCGAGCGGCCCGGGGTCCGCCGCGCGCTGGGACGGGCGACCGGCGTGGCGCTGATCGGATTCGGCGTGCGCGTGGCGGCCGACTCGGGCTGATCCGGCGCGGGTTGGTCCGGTACGGGCGCGTCCCGGGCGGCGGACATCCTGGTCATCTCTGGTCATCACGGCTGGAATGATGGCCGCATGATCTCAATCGAGGGCCTCGCCAAGCACTTCGGCCCGGTCCGCGCCGTGGACGGGCTGAGCTTCACGGCCCGTCCCGGAATGGTCACGGGCTTCCTCGGCCCCAACGGCACTGGTCTTAACCGGCACACCCAAGAGCCTCCAAGGTAGCACCGATCACGCGGACGGGACACGAGAAGGCCCCGCTCCCGTGCTCAGCACACAGAAGCGGGGCCTTGGCCGCCCCACATCGCGGGGGCCGACGGTGGATGGCGGTGTGGGACGGCCGTCTAGGGGAGCGTCACCATGTGGCGCGGTGCCTACCGACGTAGCCACGACGGCGGTGGGACGCGATGAGCATCGTTCCTGACCCGGTCACCAGTGCCACACCGACGATGAGCAGGGCCATCGCGAGCGCCGTCATGCCGCGCCCCCGTCCGCCGTGCCGGATACGTCCGCACCCGCAAGGAACGCCACCCGCCGCCGCGCTCCGTCCCTGTCGCGTGTCTTCAGCGGGAACTCGCACCAAACGCGGTCCTGACGGCGGGCCTCCCGCGCGCACGCGTGCGCGTCGGGTCCGAACACGATCGATTCTAGTCCTGCTCGGACCTCGCGGGATGAGAGCGGCACCGTGAGCCGTGCTGTCCAGTAGTCACCCGTCCGCGCCGGTGTGGTCCATCTGCGCGACACCTGCGCCGTAGGCTTGTCTGCCATGGTCGTTCGCCTCCCTGTAGGCGGTCGTCCTAGCCCCGCCCTGCCGGTCCCACGGTCGGGCGGGGCGCTTGTCATGTGCTGTCCAGCGTCCCAAACTTGCCCAGCGCAGTCCAGCGGTGTACACCGATGCCCCGCGATGTCCAGCTATCGCCCCTGGTCAGTAGCGTTGTACACGTGCTCGACCTTGACGGCCCAACACCACTGTTCCAGCAGATAGCCGCGATCCTGCGTGGACGCATCGCGGACGGGACGTACGCGCCCGGTAAGCGCATGCCGTCAGCGCGTGCCATCGCGGACGAGTTCGGCGTCACGCGCGGGACGGCCGTTGCCGCCCTGGACGTGCTCAAGGCCGAGGGACTGATCTACGGCGTTCGCGGACGGGGCACGTTTCCCCGCGACCCGGATTGAGCAGCGCTGCACAAGTGCGAGGGCACAAGAAAACGCCCCCGAGCCGAAGCCCGGGGGCGTCTCTCATTCGATGTCGTAGACCACTATGTAGTCCGGATCGCTCATCCACTCGCGCGGGTCCGCGAACACCACGCGGTCGAATGGGCGGTAGCCACGCGAAGCCCAGTGCTCCAGTGGGTCGCGGTCGCGCTTGCTGGAATTGCACGAGGTGCACACCGGCAGCACGTTGAACCCCGCGTCCGCCGTTCGCGGATCCCACCACCTCGCCAGCGGATAAAAGTGCTCGACCGCGTCGGCGGGAGCCCCGCAGAGGTAGCACGGCGCGGAGTAAAGCGGTTCCGCGTCGTAGGGGATGTGCGGGACAAGGGCCTTTAGTGCGCGACGACGCCGGGCATAGGCGCGTGCCTTCTCGGGATTGTTCCGCGCCCAGTCGGACGCGCTCCGGGAAGCACATTCGCGGCATTGATCGCGGAGACCGTCCGATCGCGTGGTGTTGCGGGAGAACTTGGCGCGCGGGAGGTCTCGGTTGCACCCCGGACAGTGCTTAGGCGTCGGATCTGCATACGGGTCTCGCACGGCGTTTGCGGCGACGTTCTTGGCGCGGCGGCGGGCGCGTTGCTCGCGTAGCTTCTCGCGGTGCTCCTCGCGGTAGCGGGCGTTTCGCTCGCGCTCCTTCCGGTGGTACTCCTGGTCGCTCTTGTGCTCCGCGCGCCAGCGGGCGGTCCGCGCGGCGTTACATGCCTTACACCGGCTGCGGAGCCCGTCACGCTTGCTCGCGTCCTTCGGGAATTGCGCCGAATTCTTCACCTCACCGCACCCCGTGCATTTACGCTCCGGCAGGTTCGCGATCGCGGCGGCATCCTGGGTCACGTTCTTAGCTGCGTTTTTCGCGCGGTAGCGGGCGTTCTGCGCAACGGCACACGCCTTACACCGGCTGTCCAGCCCGTCACGACTGCGTGCGTTCTTCGGGAATTGCGCCGGACCTTTGACCTCACCGCAGACGCGGCAAGCCCGCTCCGGCAAGTTGTCAAGGGCGATCGCGGTAGTGACAGCTAGTTCGAGTGACATTGTTAACTCCTGATGTGGATCGTAAACCCCGGCGTCATCGGGGCGTGTGTAAATGTCAACGCGTTGACACAGCGGCACCGCGCGAATGTCAACTCGACGACACCATGTTGTCACCCCTGTGTCGTCACGGAAAGCGCTGTGTGAACGGCACGGCGGCGAGATGTAATCGACGCAGCTCAGGCGCGTTAACCGCTGTAACTCGGATTCGGGACCACGTTCCGGCCGGTGTCATCAATGGCCCACCTGTGCGGCGATTTGCCGCCCCAGTCCGGGTGTAGCTCTACGTCATTGTTAACACACCACTGTTCTACCCGCTTCTCCAGTTTACGGAGAAAGTCGAGGTCCGGTGAGCCAATGATTTCCGCTTCCAGGCACTTGACACCTATCTGCGGATCAAGCCACGCGGGCAGCTGTGGTCGTCCGTCATCACGAGTCTTGCGTCTCATCGTGCCCACCGCGCCCTCGCGGCTACCCGCCCAGCCTCGGATCGGGTCATCTTGCGGCGTTCGCCGATCGGCACCACGGGCGTACCTTCTTCGTCGTCTGGGATACGCAGAGCGCGGAGGTGCGAGGCTAGCGCGGATCGGTAAAAGCGTAGTTCGGCCAAGAGGGGGTTAATCACAGGCTGGCCTTGTGACCCACGAACTGTAAGCTCTTGACCTTCCAGCGCGGCCTCCATCGCGCTAATGTGATCGACGGTCCGGCACGCGGCGGACAGGATCTCCAACTCGTCGGGGCGTAGATCAAACTCCTCGGTGACACGATTCCAGAGTCGCACCCCGCGCGGTCCGAGCTTTTCTAGTGCCGGTTCCGGGCGCTTATCTTCACTCACGGTAGTTACCTTTCGTCCGGGCGATCGACGCCACAATTACGGGCACACGACGCGCTGATCAGTGCTTTTGTCCAAAATTCAGGCCGAATACGACGCAACCGACCACAGCTGCTAACCCTACCGTTGCCGTTCCCTAGGCATTGAGGGCCGACCCCCTCCCCCGAAGGGGCCTCCGCTACGCTCCGTGACGAAGATCAGTTGTTCGATTCGTTCGCGTCGAAGCTTCAGCACCATCGCGGACGCCTCCCGCCCACCGGGCAGGCGGAGGAGCGGGTCCACGCGTCCGCCATTCGCGCTCTAACGCGTTCGAACGCGCAGACCCAACTCCTCCTACACCCTCGGCCTGACAGCCGTTCAGCGGGGCGCTGAGCGCCGTACAGGGGCCATTAGCGCTTGCCGGACCCCGCGTAGTTCGCGTACAGCCGCCGCCTATCGGCCCGCAGATCGGCTCGACGGATTGACCGCCACGCCAGCAACGCCGATACGCGAGAGAGAAAACGTTCGCGCTCTCGCGGCGACAACTGCTCTGCCGTGGCTTTGACGTTCGCGGCAATCTCGTCGGCATCCATGGGGCATGCCCGTCGAGCCGCAGTCACTTCGGCCAGCCCGGGATCGGGGTGTGCTTCTGCGCGGCCTGCTCCTCGGCCTCCCTGGCCTCCCGGGCCTCCATTTCAGCGAAGAATTCAGCGACAGTCTGACGGCCCGGGAGCGGGATGCGCTCAGGCTTGGGCGGTGGCTTCGGCCGCTTCTCTTCCATCGCGGCGGCGAACTCGGCGGCTTCTTGTGCATCACGCTCGGCCTTCTGCTCGCTGAGCAGCTGCACCACCAGCTTCTTCGCCTCTTCATGTGAAGTGCCAGTCCGGCGGAGGTGGTCGTAGAAATCGCCCGCGTCGATGTGCGCGTAACTCATGAGGTCACCGCCGGGAGTTCAGATTCAGCCGGGAACCCATCGACGTAATCGACGCGCTTGCCGTCCCGCTTCCAGGCGCGTTCCAGATCCCGCGCGACCGAACGCGGCACCCTGTGGATCCGATCACCATTCACCTGAAGCCGCCGGACCGCAGGGATCGGGCGTTCAGTCGTGGGCGCGCCGTAATGCTGCTCGATCAGCCGTCGCAGTTCCTTTACGGCAGCCTCCGGGCTAGGGGCCCCGTTGACTGACACAGGCAAGCCGACGCCTTCAGGTCCGGTCGAGGGCACACCGCGAGCGATCGAATGGACGGCGGACAAGCGACTCCACGCACGGCCGAGGTCATTCTTGGCCTCGTCCAGCTCACGAGCGATGGCCAGGTACTTTTCCGCAGCAGCTTCCAGGTTCTCGTGCACCGCAGGAACGTCGTTCGAGGCGCGTTCGTAGGCGAGTTCCCACGCCTCGGCGTCGGCCTTGAGGAGGCGCTGAGTGAGCACGTCGCGGTGCGCGATCGCGCGGGGCCGCTCCTCGCGGGCGCGCGTGATCAGATTCGGCCGACCCGGGTCGGGCGCGCCGTCCTTCTCGATGTCGGCCTTCGTCGCCTCCATCTCCTTCTCCGTGGCGACCTTCTCCCAATTAGGGGAGAGCAGCGCTTCATTCAGGCGTTCGAAGCGACGCAGTTCTTCTCTGGCCATGTCGCGCTTTTCAATGGCCCTGCGCACCTCGGGATCACCCAGGAGGTCGCGGCGGGGGGCGCGGAGGTCGGTATCAACGGACATGATTGTTCCCTTCAGTAGGTGGCTTGGAGCAGGGCGTAGACCGCCACACTCACGATAAAGAGCACGGCCATAATGGTGCTCATGTGTTACGGCTTACCTCCTTCTTCTTCCTCCTCGGCGACCGCCGACGATAAGGGGTGCCATCGGCGAACCAGAGTCCGGTATGGCCGTGTATCGCGTAGGTCGGCAGCTTCGACTGGGCCTCCCTGCACGGCCATTGCGGTCGCGTGCGCGGCATATCATGCGGCGTCGCGTCGGCACGCGCGCCGTGGGCGTAAATGAACAATGAGGACTCCTTCATATGCAGCGCTGAAGAACGTGGGGTTCGCGGGCGTTCGCGGGGTAGATCAGCAGCAGTCGCCGGGCTGACCCGGGGTGACCCGGGGTAGTTTGGTCTTCTCTATAGGGGACTCCCCTATAGGAGGTACCATTCAACCCCGGGTCACCCCGGGTCAGCTACGTAGCGCCACCCGCTGATTACGGCCGATAGTCAGTCGTCGTCTTCTGGCGTCCTGAATCGAATGCCGGTCACGACTTTCCCGCGCTCCGGCGGTGTGCGCGGACTCCCGTCCGGATAGCTGACACACCAGCTTCTGAGCCGGATGGTGTTCTCGGGGCGTTCGGCCGTCCCGTCCGCGAACCACGGATGAGCCAGCGCGCGGGACCAGAACGTCTGGTCCGTCCACGCTTTCCGGCCCTTGTCAGATGCCCATTGCTTGAACTCGGTGAAGACCTCCGACCGCAACACCGCGAAATCCGGATCGGGTATGAACATCTCGTTCAGGAACCGGATCGCTTGGTTCGCCGAGTACCACCACTCGTCCGTCGCGGCCACAACCTCCGGCGACAGTGGCGGTAGCACACCGCCGTTCTCGTACACGAGAACCACACCCGAAACCGCCCACGCCAGCGCCGCCTCGTGCACGGCTTTGTCCGCGCGCACACGCGTACGCAAGCCGGGGTCGCCTCGGCGCTCATGAGGGCGTTCGGGCGACGGCTCCTCGACGTAGGTGTACGGGAAGTCGAACTTCCCGAATCGACGCCGTGACCCGTGGTCCACCGCGTCCACCTTCACCGCGTAATTGGTGGTGATGAACAACGAATGGGTTGGCTTCCAGGTGACCGGATTCTCGGAAATGTACCGCGCGGTGATGGTGCCGGTACCGACGATCCGCTTGAGCGTCTGGACGTTCAGGTAGTCGCCCTCGGGAAGCTCCTCCAGGACCGCCAGCCTCGCACCTTTGAGCGGCATCAACTCGGTCGGGTGGTCATTGGCGGATTGCAACAGCATCTTCGGCGACACGGGCACCGCGAAATCGCCCATCGCGGCCATCATGCCGTCCATGAGGACGGTCTTCCCATTGGCACCGCCCCCGTAGAGGACGGGTGTCACGTCGTCGGAAGGTGGGTGGCCGGTCAGCGCCCATCCGAAGCGGAACCGGAGGTCTTCTCGGTACGCCGAGGGAATCGACTCCAGTGCCGCTGTCCAGTCGGGGTGATTGGCGTACGGGTCGTAGTCCGTTTCGCTGACCTTGGTGAAGAGGTATTTCGGATCGTGCGGCAACAGGTCGCCGGTCCGGAGGTCAACTACGCCGTTCCCCGCGTTGAACAGGTCGTGGCGGGTGTCGAGGTCTTCCGCGCGGACGTAGACCATTTCCCGCGCGGCGACCATGAGCGCCTGCCGGATTTTCCGGACGTTGAACAGCCCGGCGATCCAGCTCATCGCCTCCTTGTGCTTTTCCTGTGCGTTCTTCAACGCGTCCTCGTCACCGGCCGCGCGCTCGACCGCGCGTGCAAGCCTCTCGTTCTCCTCGGCGGTTACCTTCGCCGCGATATCCGTTACGGCTTCGCGCACCGCGCCGTACACGGGCGCATCGGATTCAAGCCGGGCAAACCTGCGGCCATCCCACTCGTACCAGCTGTTCACACCTACGGCGATGAACCGGCCGCGCAGGTATTCGGCCCCGATCTTCGCGGCGACATCCGTCTCGCGCCGTGAGTCCGTGTCGTACGCGGGCAGGTCCGGAGTTTCGTCTTCGTCCTCGGCGATCAGCGCGTCAATGTCCTCGGTCCTCATGCGGCACCGTCCCGCATCCGGCGGATTGTGACGCGGTCGTTGATGACGGACGCCGCGAATGCGACGAACGATCCGTGAGCAGGCCCGAGAGGGACCCTCGGCAGCCATTCGGTGAACAGCTCGACCAGTTCTTCGTAGCCGATCCACCCGCGCTCATAAGCGTGTTGTGCGTCGGAGCACACGCAGATCGCGGGGTGTGCTTCTGGTAGTGGACCAAAGATGAGGTCCCGGCTCCGTGGCCGGTATCCAGGGGGATATCCCATGGCGCTTCTCCTCTGGGACGCAAGGGACGTGGAGCCCCGTGACGCCGTCCCCATACGCCACGGGGCTAAGTGCCTTCTCCCGTCGTGAGCGGGATGGCGGCTATACCGCGAAGGCTGGGAACACAAAAAAGAAGCCCCGCCCGGTTCGCTCCCCCAGCAGCTCGCACCTGCTGGGAAGCACCCCGGACGGGGCTGATGTGCCGCTGTGAGGCCAGCGGCGGCCGGTCATGTGGAGCACGGTGCGAGCGTGCTGGCCTGTTACATAAGTTAGAACCCCCACGCATGTAGGTGTTCGCACGAACTTGGTAGCGGGCGGGAGTACCGCCGCGCCGCCGGTGACGATGTGACGGTTTAAACGGACTTCCGGTATTTACATAGAGATCTTTGTGTGAAAACAGAAATTTTGTCTGAACCACCACATCGCCACTCTTCGCAGGTCAGCGGCGTCCGCACCGGCCGTCCGCGTGCCGCATCGGCCGTTCCCGCGTCAGGTGGGCTTGACGGGCACGGCCGTCCGCGTGGCTTAGGGGGCCGCTCAGGGTCTCTGCGGGGGCGCGAGCGGGGTAGCGCGTGGGAGGTTCGCCGCGTGGCGCGCGGACCGCACCTCGCGGGGAGCGCCCGTGAGGCTGTAGGGGCCTCTGTGGGCACGACAAAGGCCCCCGAACCTCTCGGGTCCGGGGGCCGCTCGTTCGTCGCGCTCAGGGGCGCTCAGCGCATCACGCGGCCTCGACGGCGACGACATACCCGGTATCGACGGCCGTCCAGGCACCGGTCAGGCTCCATCCCGCAGCCTCCAGTAGGTCGGCCGCCTCGCACATCGCGGCCTCGCGGTCGCCGTCCCTGGCGTCGATGGTGGTTACGGCCTTGAACCGCAGGTCGGTAGTAGACGCCCAAGCGTCAGAGTCGTCGGCCTCGCCGCGCAGTTCATCGACCAGGACCACGACATCGGCACACTCCTGCTCCAGGCAGGAGGGATCCGTTGTCAGCCAGGCAGTGCAGTGTTCGGTCATGTCGATCCTTCCTAGTCAGGGGACGCGTTATGCAGCGTCCAGTACTTCTGCCAGCTCTTCCGCCGTCAGGTCGTCCCGCGCAATGTCCGCCATCACCGCGTCAAGGTCAGGGCCGTCGTCCGGGCCGGACACCATGACGGCCCACTCGGGGCCGCGCATGGCGATTGTGACGCGGCTCTCGTCGAAATAGCGCGTTCCGCGCTTCGTGGACGGCCGGACCGCGACCGTGACGCCGTACTCCATGAGCATCGCCCGTCGTGCGGGAATATCGCTGCGCTGCCAGCGGCCCGCGAACGTTTCACCGGTCGGCACCCATTCGGCCGTACCGGCGCGCATCTCTTGTGCCTCCAGCCGGTCGAGCTTGGCTTCCAGCGCCTCCAGCTGGTCCGCGAGCAGCCGCCCCCGGCGAGAACCGGCCGGTACGGACGACATTTGCTCCGCGACGTTGTGGAACGCGGTGCGGGTCGCCGCGATTTCCCCGGCGACGCTCGCGACTTCCGGACCGCGCTCCAGCAGTTCCAGGTCCCCAAGAGCGGTGAGAACTTCGGAGATGACGTACGGCTCTAGGTGGTGGCGTTGGATGGTGACGCCGCACTTGTTCTTGCATCGGTAGGATGCGGTACCACGATCGCGGCGCGCGTTGTGATGCATTGGTTGTGAGCAAACGTCGCAGATCACCACGCCCGACAAGAGCGTGTCCGTCTGCCGGACGGATTGACCCCTGTACCGCCCCTTGATCGCGGCGGTCACGGCGTGCAATTCCGCATCGGACAGAACGGCTGTTTCCGAGACCATGACCGGTTCGCCGTCACGGTCTAGCACAGGCCGTAGCTCGGACTGTGGAAGCTTGATGCGCTTCCCGTCCGCATCCACCTTGTCCTCCGCTGGCCGTGGGTCATGCATAAGGCGGCCGGTCAGGGTCGGATTCGTCAAGGTGTCTTCGAGCGCCGTTTGGGTCCATCTCGACCCCTTGGGCTCACGGCCTTTATCGATGCGCGCTTGGTCGGCAGGCGACGGGATCCCGGCATCGTTCAGCTCTGCAACGATCGTCCCGACGCGGGTGCCATTTGCGATGCGGGTAGCCATCTCCCGGACGCGCGGCGCGGTCTCCGGGTGCGGTTCCAGTGCTTTGCCTGTCCCGTCCGGATGCGGGCAAATGCGCATTCCGTACGGCGCGTTCCCGCCGGGCCAACGTCCCGTGGTGCGTAGCGTCTCCTTCGCGGTAAGGACACGCGCCCGAATCTGCTCCCGCTCCCACTCCGCGACCACCGCGAGGATGGGCGCAACAAGCGCCATAGTGTCCGGCGTGACCTGCCCATCCTGTGTCCACAGCGATACGCGGTGCGACTTCGCCAGCTTGAACAGCCCCAGCGACTCGTGGGCGTTGCGGCCCAGCCGGTCCAGCTTCCACGCCACCACGTGGTCGATCTGGCGACCCTCAATCATCGCAATGAGTTTTGCGCCGTCTTCTCGTTCCGCGAACGGCAGTGCGCCAGACACGTCCGCGTCCGACAGAACAGCGACGACTTCCCACCCCTTGTACGTGGCGAACGCGCGACAAAGCCGCTCCTGTGAGTCGAGAGAAGTGGAATCGTCATCCAGCCGGGAAAGCCGCAGGTAGATCACCACGCGCTCGCACGCGGACCGCGCGGCCTTAACCGCTTCTCCCGCGCTGAGCTTCATCGTGACCGCTTCGTGGGTCGGCTCGGAAGGGACCGCACGGCGGACGGGCTTGGCGGACGGTCCGGCGTCCGTCTTGCCCGCACACCGCTTGCATGTCGGCGCGGTTGCGTGCGTGGAGGTCATGCCCGCCGCGTCACGTCCACACAGCGTCCGTGGGCTCAGATCCCGCACGTCCGCCGTGGTCGCGTGCACCTTGCCGCCACGGTGCGGGGCTACGAAGCGGACGGTTTCGCCGGTTGTGGTGGTGGTCGCCATGGCGTATCTCCCCAGGTCTGGTGGGTTCCTGGAGGGGTTAGAACCCCCAGCAGCCCACGTGTTCAAACTTGGGGTGTGTCGGTTGTGACCGGCGGGCGCGGGGAAGACGACCACGCTGCGCATGCTGCTCGGCCTGGTGAAGCCGACCGCCGGACGCGCGCTGATCAACGGCCGCCCCTACGCCATGCTGGAACGTCCCGCCGTCGAGGTCGGCGCCGCGCTGGAGGCGACCGGGTTCCATCCCGGCCGCAGCGCCCGCGACCATCTGCGCATCTCCTGCGCGGCCTCCGGGATCCCCGAGTCCCGGGTGCCCGAGGTGCTGGAGCTGACCGGGCTGACCGGCGACGCCGACCGCAGGGTGGCCGGGTACTCGCTCGGCATGCGGCAGCGGCTGTCCCTGGCCAACGCCGTCCTCGGTGAGCCGAAGGTGCTCATCCTGGACGAGCCCGCCAACGGCCTCGACCCGGCGGGCGTGCACTGGCTGCGCTCTCTGCTCCGCGGGCTCGCCGAGGCCGGCTGCACCATCCTGGTCTCCAGCCATGTGCTGCCGGAGGTCGAGCAGACCGCCGACCATGTCGTGATCGTCGCCCGCGGCCGGCTGGTGCGGGACGCGCCGCTGGCCGAGCTGATCGGCACCGGCGGCGAGCTGCGGGTCCGCACGCGGCGGGCCGCGGAGCTGGCCGTCGCGCTGGAGAACGCCGGAGGCCAGGTCAGGCGCGAGGACGACCGGCTGTTGGTGACCGGGCTCGAACCCGAGGAGGTCGGCAAGGCCGCCCTGCACGTGGAGGCCGTGCTGACCGAACTCGTCCAGGAGCGGTCGGGACTGGAGAAGATCTTCCTTGAGCTGACCATGGCGGAGCTGAGCGCGCACGCCGGCGCCCCGGGCGCCCCCGGCGTGCCGGACGGGACGCCGCGGCCCGACGAGACCGACCGGCCCGAGGAGGCCGCCGCCGTCCCCGGACAGGAGGACCGGACATGATCAGGTTGATCGGCGCCGAGCTGCTGAAGATCCGCTCGACCCGGATGTGGCTGGGCATGCTGGCGCTCAGCCTGGGCTTCAGCCTGATGAGCCTGGCCGTGTACGTCGCGTTCGCCGGGATGGAGGTGAACGGGCAGCAGGGCATCGGCCCCGTCACCGATCCCGACACCGTGCGCGCCCTCTACGCCAGCTCCAGCGCGGGTGTCCTGTTCATGATGATCCTCGGCATCATGGGGATCACCGGGGAGTACCGCCACCAGACCATCACCGGGACGTTCCTGCTCACGCCCAGGCGCGGGCGGCTGCTGGTGGCCAAGCTGATCTCCTACTTCCTGTTCGGCGCGGCCTTCGGGCTGGCGACGGTGCTGGTCACCGCCGTGGTGGCCGTCATCGCGCTGGCGATCAGGGGCGGCTCCGCCAACCCGCTGGACCACGACGTCCCGCTGATCCTGGGCGGCGCGGTGCTGGCCATGGCGCTGTACTCGCTGGTGGGCCTGGGGCTGGGCGCGCTCATCCGCAACCAGATCGCGGCGATCATCGTGGCGGTCGGCTGGGTGCAGCTGGTGGAGGGCATCATCACCGTCGCGCTGCCGGAGGTCGGGCAGTGGCTGCCGGCCGGGGCGGTGCGCGCGGTCACGCTCACCTCGTCCGCGTTCGGCGGCTCCGGCACGCTCGACACCCTGCCCGCGTGGGGCGGTGCGCTGCTGCTCCTCGCCTACGGCCTGGCGTTCGCGGCGATCGCGATGGTCACGACCGTCCGCCGCGACATCACCTGAGCGTCAGGGAGCGAGTCCCGCCGTCCGTGCCACGGCCGTCAGCGTGCGCTCCCCGCCGGGATCGCCGCTGGTGGCCGGGACGAGCACGGCCTCGTCCAGCCCGGCGTCGGCGTAGGCGGCCAGCCGGTCGCCGACCGTGCCGGCCGCGCCGACCAGCCCGATGTGGCCTGTGGCCGCCGCCTTCAGCGCGGCGATCACCTCCGTGCGGTCCGCGCCGCCCTGGGCCAGCCGCACGGCCTCATCGAGCCCGGCGGCGGCCAGCATCTCCCCGTACCCGGCGACGGTGAGGTAGCCCGCCAGGCTGTGGGCGACCTGGTCCAGCGCGCCGGCGTCCGGGTCGATCGCGGCGGGGAGCCAGGCGGCGAGCCGGGGCCGCGGCCGTCCCGCCTTCCGCGCCGCCGCGTCCAGCCTCGCCCGGTACTCGCCGGCGGCCTGGGGCGTGACCAGGTCCAGCACCATGCGGTCGGAGTGCTCGGCGGCGACCGCGATGGCGCGCTCGCCGAAGGCCGCCACCGTGATCGGCCCGCCGGGCGGCTCCAGCGGCAGCCGGTACCCGTGCGCGGCCACCCGCTCGCCCGTGAGGCCGGGCTCGGACCCGCTGAACAGGGAACGCAGCGCCCGCGCGGTCTCGGCCATCGTGGACACCGCGTGGCGGCGCGACCGCCCGTGCATGCGCTCGACGACCCGGACGCTCGACGTCCCCAGCGCGACGCCCACCGGGCGCCGGACGAGGGCCGCCGTGGACGCCGCCGCCCGCGCGATCGTCGCCGGGTCGCGGACCGAGACGGGGATCGGGCCGACCGTCACCGGGATCCGCTCCGTGGCCAGCCCGGCGGCGGTGGCCAGCGCGAACCCGTCCCAGACGAACCCCTCACCGACCCACAGCTCGTGGTAACCGAGCCGGTCGGCGACGGCGGCGGTGCGCAGCTCCTCGTCCGGCGGGACGTTGGGCCGCGAGGCCACGACGACACTGATCTCCAAGGGAACCCCCAACCCGCCGCCGGCCTCCGGCGGCGGTCATTCGAAGAACGCGATGGTGTGCACCATACGTAAGCGCTGAGGCGGCGGCCGGGCCGTGACCGCCCGCGCTTCAGAGGGTGCGGACGAGGAGGACCGTCACGTCGTCCGTGGTGCCGTCGTGCACCATCGTGTCGATCAGGGTGCTGCACAGGCTGTCCAAGGGGCCCGACGCCTGGGCCAAGGCCGCGCCCAGGCGTTCCATGCCGGTGCCGGGATCGGAGTCGCGGCCCCCGATCAGGCCGTCGGTGTAGAGGGCCAGCAACGTTCCGCCGCTGACGTCGTGGTGGATGGACTCGTGCGAGCCCAGCCCCATCCCGATGGGGGGTCCGGCGGGGAGTTCCGGGAAGACGACCCGGCCGGACGGGTCGACGATCGCGGGCGGGGGATGCCCCGCCGAGGCCATGGTGCAGCGCCGCAGGAACGGGTCGTAGATCGCGTACAGGACGGTGCCCTCCATGATGCCCTCGGGCGAGCCGGCGGCGCCGTTCTCCTTCGCCTCGCGGGCGTACACGTCGTCCAGGCGGGTCAGCAGCTCGTGCGGCGGCAGGTCCAGGTCGGTGAGGGTGCGGATGGCGGTGCGCAGGCGTCCCATGCTCGCGGCGGCGGTGAGGCCCTGGCCGGTGACCTCGCCGACGACCAGCGCGATCCTGGAGCGGGTCAGGGAGATGACGTCGAACCAGTCGCCCGAGGCGGTGCGCCGCGAACCGGACGGCCGGTACAGCGAGGAGACCTCCAGGGCGTCGCCCCCGGAGACGCGGCTCGGCAGGAGATGGCGTTGCAGCAGGAGCGCAGCGTTGCGCTCGCGGGTGTAGCGGCGCGCGTTGTCCAGGCTCAGCGCGGCGGTCGCGGCGAGCTCCTCCGCGAGCAGGAGGTCGTCCCTGCTGAACGGCGCCTGGGTCTCGGTGCGGACCAGCACGGTCACGCCCAGGATCTCGCCGCGGGCCTTGAGCGGGACGACGATCAGCGAGTGCATGCCGGTCTCGCGGATGAGCCTGGCGCGGTCCGGGTCCCTGTCCAGCCAGGTGCCGGGCGAGGTGTTCATCTCGGGCTCGAAGTGCGGGCGGCCCGAGTGCAGGGCGGCGGTGAAGGGCGACGACGGCGGGACGTAGACGGGTTCCCCTCGCCTCCAGAGGGCCTCGGGGATCCCTTCGTGGATGGAGGCCATGCCCGCCCGGTAGAACGCGGGGATCCGCATCCCCGAGGGCGGCAGCCGGTCCAGGGGTTCGACCTCCGGCAGGATCGACTCGGCGAGGTCGACCGTGACGTAGTCCGCCAGGACCGGCACCGCCAGGTCCGCCAGCTCCTGCGCGGTCCGCCTGACGTCGAGCGTCGTCCCGACCTTGACGCTGGCCTCGCGGAGCAGCGCCAGGCGGTGGCGCGCCTTGCTGTGCGTGATGTCGATGGCCAGCAGGCACACGCCCAGGGGGCGCCTGTCCACACCTTCGACGCGGAACAGGGAGACCGACAGGGAGCGTCCCCCGTCCCCGCCGTCTCCGGAGCCGGGCCAGAACGATTCGCAGTCGATCACGGGGGTTCCGCGTTCGAGCACCTCCTCGGCCAGCTGCACGATGGCCGGCGTGTCGCGGCCCGGCTCGACCTCCCTCAGCCCGCGGCCGATCGCGAAGCCCGGGAGGATGTCCCGGACGCGCCGCGCGCCGTCGTTCATCCAGGCGCAGCGCAGGTCGCGGTCCCAGACGGCCACGATGATCGGGGCGAGGGACAGCAGGGGCCTCAGCACCGACATGGACGTGACGCCCGCCTCCGCGGGGGTCGTGGACACGATCCAGGACGCCGTCCCGTCCACGGTGGCGAGCCGGGAGATCTCGACGCGCGCCAGCATCCGCCCGCCGTCCCGGCGGCGGAGCTCGAAGAGGCCGGTCCGGTACTCCGCGTCGCCGGTGCCTCCGCTCCAGTCCCAGATCCGCCCCCTGAGCTCGTCGGGCATGAGCAGCTCGGCGCCGGGACGCCCGAGGATCTCCTCGGGCGCGTAACCGAGGAGTTCTTCGGCGCCCTGCGTCCACCCGATCACATACCCCTCGGCGTCGATAACGGTGAGCGCCGGAATTGGCCGCTGTGTCGTCTCGCCCACCGCGTCCTGAACTGAGGCCATATCCCCATACAACCATGCGGTGAGAGGCGCCTTTCAGGGCGCCGCCGCCGAGTCGCGCGCAATACCACCGGAATGCAAAATTCGGGAATCGCCGGGTCATGCCGGCCCCGTGCGGCGCCCCACCCCGCGGGCCGGTTCGCGGACTTCCCGGACGTCACCGGCCCGTCGGCCGCTCCTCCGCGGTGCGTACGGCGGCGCCCCGGCCGGACCTCCCCGCCCTGGACCGGGCGGACCGCCTTCGCGCTCCGGCTCCCGGGAAAATGCGTTGCCCGAAGGGGCGATGTGCCCTTCAATGGACACAGAACGAAAAATCAGGGCGCAGTGGACGAACGGTAGAGTCACCTGCCTTTCAAGCAGGGCGTATGCGGGTTCGAATCCCGTCTGCGCTGCTCGATGCGCGGTGTTGTAACGGGAACATGCCGGTCTCATAAGCCGGACGATCGGGGCTCGAATCCCCGCCGCGCCACGAGTGCCGGACCCTCTTAGCTCAGGGGACAGAGCGCCCGGTTCCGGACCGGGAGGCCGCAGGTTCGACTCCTGCAGGGGGTGCCGAGGTAACGATCCGGTACGGCGGATGCGCGGCCCCCACCCGCCGGGGCCCCTGCCACCGCCTCGCGGCCGCCCGGGAGGGACGGCCGACGGCCATCGCCGGGGACATCCCGCCCACGTGGCCGATCCAGGTCCCCGCCGGGCCGAACCGAAGTAGGGTGTGGCCGGTCCCATTGGATGGATATGCGCCCTCTGAGGATGGCCAGTAGTGTTTCTGCGGCGCCGAAGAGGTTCCTCGGTCCGGGGCGTTGACCGCGCAGAACTTCGCCGGACGCGGTTTCCGCCTGCCCTGGGCGGGCGTCATGCACACATCGACGAGCGAACACGAGGGTCACTTGAACATCCTGGAAGCGGTTTTCCTCGGCGCCGTGGAGGGGCTGACCGAGTTTCTCCCCATCTCCAGCACCGGGCACCTGACGATCCTGGAGAGCGTGCTCGGCTATTCGCCTGACGATCCGGACATCACCGCGTTCACCGCCATCATCCAGGTCGGTGCCGTTCTGGCGACCCTCATCTACTTCCGCAACGACTTCCGGCGGCTGATCACCGGCTGGTTCCGCGGCCTGGCCCGCCGCGAGTACCGGGACGATCTCGACTACCGCCAGGGATGGGCGGTGATCATCGGCGCGGTGCCGATCGGCGTCGTCGGGCTGCTGTTCAAGGACCAGATCGAGACGACGCTGCGCAGCCTGTGGTTCGTCGGGTCCGCGCTGATCCTGTGGAGCGGCGCGATGTACTTCGCCGACAGGACCGCCACCCAGGCGCGCGACGAGAAGTCCGTGAACTGGAAGGACACCCTGATCATCGGGACCGTGCAGTGCCTGGCGCTGGTGCCCGGCGTGTCCCGTTCGGGCGCGACCATGTCCGCCGGCCTGGTGCGCGGGCTCGACCGGGTCACGGTCACCAAGCTGTCGTTCTTCCTGTCGGTTCCCGCGCTGGCCGCCGCGGGCGCCCTCCAGGTCGTGGACGAGTACGACGCCATCTCCCGCGGTGTCGGCTGGCCCGCCACGCTCACGGCCACGCTGGTGAGCTTCATCGTGGCCTACGTGGCGGTCGCCTGGCTGCTGAAGTTCATCGCCAAGCACACCTACAGCGTGTTCATCGTCTACCGCCTGATCCTGGGCGCCGCCGTGCTCTCCCTGGTCGCCACCGGGGTCCTCGCCGCCAGCTGAACGGCCGTGGCGCGGGCCCTCCGAGGGCGTCAGTCCTCAAGGGACGAGGCCGCGACCTTGGTGAGCGAGGCGTCCAGGATGTCGACGGCCTGGTCGATCTCGTCGTCGGTGACGGTGAGGGGCGGGGCGATGCGCAGGCACGAGGTCAGCTCGTCGGCCTGGCCGCGGACCAGGTTGATCGACAGGCCGCAGCGCTGGCACTCGTCGGTCAGGGCGGTGCCCAGCGCCCCGGCGGGCCGCCTGGTGGTGCGGTCGTGGACGAGTTCCACGCCCCACATCAGGCCCATGCCCCGGACATCGCCGATCTGCTCGTGGCGGTCCTGGAGGTCGGTCAGCCGCTCGTGCAGGTACCGGCCGCGCTCGCGGGCCCTGGCCGACAGGTCCTCGCGTTCGACGACGTCCAGGACGGCCAGCGCGGCGGCGGCGGGAAGCGGATCGGACACGTGCGAGGTCACGTACATGAACCCGCGGTCGTGCGCGGCCTGCTCGATCGCGCCGGTGGTGGCGACGGCGCTGATGGGCAGCCCGCCGCCGAGCGTCTTGGACACGGTGAGGAAGTCGGGCACGACACCGTAGGCGTCCATGCCGAACATCGTGCCCAGCCGCCCGAAGCCGGTCTGCGCCTCGTCCAGGACCAGCATCATGCCGCGCTCGTGGCACAGCTCCAGCAGCCGGGTGAAGTAGCCGGGCGGCGGCACGATCACGCCGCCCGCCGACAGCACCGGCTCGGCGATCACCGCGGCGGGCGCGCCGACGGACTGCTGGTCGAACAGGTCGAACCCGGCCTCAAGGCAGGTCCGGTCGCAGGTGCCGGCGCAGTGCCGGATCGGGCAGCGGTAGGCGTACGGGGCGGGCAGCGCGAACACGCCGGGCGGTGTCGGCCCGTGGCCGCGGCGTCCGGCGGCGAAGGTCACCATCTGGCTACCCGCCGTCATGCCGTGCCAGCTCCGGGTGAGCGCGCCCACCTCGAACCCGCCGGTGGCGAGCTTGGCCATGCGCAGCGCGGCCTCGTTCGCCTCCCCTCCCGTGCTCAGCGCCATGAACCGGTCGAACGGGAGGAGGCGGTCGAGGCGCTGCGCGAGCGCGAGCACGGGCTCGGACAGCATCCAGGAGTTGAGGTGGACGACCCGGTCCAGGGCCGCGCGGACCGCCGCGCCGATCGCCGGGTGGTTGTGCCCGATCGTGGCGCAGATCTGCCCGGCGGTGAAGTCGAGGACGGTGGTCCCCTCGACGGTCTCCAGCCGGCTTCCCGAAGCCCGCGCGATGACGTCCGGGACGAAGTCGCCGCCGTACCGGATCAAGAGCTGCCTGCGTGCGTCCACGGTGAACCTCCGAGTCGTCACGCTCATCGTCCGCCCGGTGAAAGCGCCCGGTCCATCGCTGTTTCCGGGCGATGATCCGTGCGATTCTTCGAACGATGCTGGATCTGGGACGGCTCCGCCTGCTGCGCGAACTGCACCACCGGGGAACGGTGGCCGCGGTCGCCGACGCGCTCTCCTACAGCCCGTCCACCGTGTCCAGGCAGCTCGGCGAGCTGCAGCGGGAGGCCGGTGTGGTGCTGTTCGAGCGCTCGGGACGGCGGCTGCGGCTGACCGGCGCGGCGCACGCCCTCGTCCGGCACGCCGAGATCCTGCTCGCGCAGATGGAGCGCGCGGAGGCGGAGATGGTCGCGGTGACCGGGGAGGTCGCCGGGACCGTCCGCGTCTCCGCGTTCCAGACCGCCCTGATCAACATCGTGTCGCCCGCGCTGGCCCTGCTCGCCGACCGGCATCCGGCGCTGCGCACGGAGGTCGAGTGGGCGGAGCCGGAACGGGCGGTGGAGGCGCTCGTCACCCGCGCGACCGACCTCGCCCTGTGCGACGAGTACGACCTGCGCGGCGTCGGCGTCGGCGGCGGCGTAGAAGGCGACCGCGCGCGGGCCGGAGGGCCGCCGCGGGGCCTGTCCTTCGAGGAACTGCACGACGAGCGCGTCCGGCTGGTGCTCCCGGCCGGGCATCCGCTGGCGGACCGGCCCGCCGTCGCGGTGGCGGACCTGGCCGGGGAGCCATGGGCCGCGGGCCCGAGCGGGACGGGGCACGAGCGCATGGTCACCCAGGTGTGCGGGCTGCTCGGCGGGTACGCGCCCGACATCCGGCATCGCTCCACCGACCTGCTGGTGCTGCTGGCGCTGGTCGCGGCCGGGCAGGCGGTCACGCTGCTGCCCGACCTGGCCGACGCCGGACGGGATCCGCGGGTCGCCGTACGGGACGTCGAGGACGGCCTGCTCCGCCGCCGCGTCCTGACCGTGATCCGCGCGGACGGCCTCGGCTGGACGTCCCTCACCGCCGTCCGCGACGCGCTCCGCGAAGTGGGCGAGGCCCGCCGCCGCGGCTGACCCCCGGGGCCGCGCATTGGACCAGTCGATCGCATGCCGATTGGACCTGTCCACCGGGCCATGGGCTCGGCAGGATCGGCGGGGTGGACGCAGCATTCTTGATCACTTCGCTCATCGTGGTGGTGACCCCCGGCACCGGCGTGATCTACACGCTCTCGGCGGGGCTCACCCAGGGGCGCCGCGCCGGCGTGGTCGCGGCGACCGGCTGCACGCTCGGCATCGTCCCGCACATGGCGGCGACGATCAGCGGCGTCGCGGCGCTGATGCACGCCAGCGCGACGGCGTTCCAGGTGCTGAAGTACCTCGGTGTCGCGTACCTGCTCTACATGGCGTGGGCCACGCTCAAGGACAAGGACCCGATCGTCGTGGAGGGGGAGGCCGCGCCCCGCACGGCGGCGACCCGGATGGTGGTCAGGGGCATTCTGATCAACATCCTCAACCCCAAGCTGACGATGTTCTTCTTCGCCTTCCTGCCGCAGTTCGTCGACCCCGGCGAGGAGGGCTCGCTGCTGCGGATGCTGGAGCTGAGCGCCGTCTTCATGCTGCTCACGTTCGTCGTCTTCGCGGCCTACGGCGCCGTGGCCGCCGCCCTGCGCACGCACGTCATCTCACGTCCGCGGGTGCTCACCTGGATGCGCAGGTTCTTCGCGGGTTCCTTTGTGGCGCTGGGCGCCAAACTGGCCTCCGCCACCCGATAGGCCCGATGGGCACGGCCTCCGGTGCCTAACGCACCGGTGCGGTCACCGGCCAGTCGTCCGTCAGCACGGTCCAACCGCTCGACATGGGACGCCCGTCCGCCGTGTAGACCTGCTCGTAGGCCGAGGCGATCTCGTGCAGCGCTGCACTTTGGACGAACGCGGCACACGCCGCCTCCGACTCCCAGACGGACAGCGTCATGCGCTCGTCGGATCCGTCCCGCGCGAGGAGATGGACGTGCAGCAGCCCGGGTTGGGCGCGCCAGACGTCGAGCACCCGCTCCTCCCATAGGCGCAGGGCCTCCGGGTCCCTGCCCATCCGGCACTTCCAACGGGCCATGCGTATGAACGTCACGGTGGAGAACCCGCCTCCCTGACTCCGGCCGGTGCGACCGGGAGGTGCTTCCCGTATTCCGCGTCCCCACACCCGCCCCTTGCAACCAAACACTTACTTGGTATGGTCGCGGGCGGGAGGGTGAGCATGCCGATCACACCGACCGTGGAGGAACGCGCGGGATGCGGGCCCGTGGCCCGGCTGGCGGCCCGGCTGCTGCGCCGGTCGCTGAGGCCGCTGATCGCCTTGCTTCCGTGGACCCCGTTCACGCTCCGCCTCGCCCCGCTGATCGAACTGGGCGCCGTCCTGCTGGTCCCGCCGCGCGGCACCACGGTCGGCACGGTGAACGGCCTCGGCTGCGCCGCCGAATGGGTCCGCGGCCCCGGCGTCACCGGCGGCTCGGGCAAGGCGATCCTGTACTTCCACGGCGGCGGGTTCGTCGCCTGCGGCCTGCGCACCCACCGCCGGATGATCGCCCGGATCTCGCAGGCGGCGGGCATGCCGGTCCTGTCGGTCGCCTACCGCATGCCGCCGCGCGTCGCCATCGGCACCACCATCGGCGACTGCGCCGACGCGTACCGGTGGCTGCTGGACGAGGGCCACAAGCCCGGCGACATCGTCGTGGCCGGCGACTCGGCCGGCGGCTACCTCGCCTTCATGGCGCCCCTGCACGCGATCCGCGACGGCCTGCCCCGTCCCGCCGGAATCGCCGCCCTGTCGCCCCTCACCGACCTGGACACCGCGCCCAAGATCGCGCACGCGAACGCCGCGCTCGACCCGTACATCCCGGCCCGGCGCATCCGGGACATGGTCCGTATCTGCTTCCCGGACGCCGACCTGGCCGACCCGTGGCTGTGCCCCGTGCACGCCGACCTGACCGGCCTCCCGCCGACCCTGATCCAGGCCGGCTCGATCGAGGTGCTCCGCGCCGACGCCGAGCTGATGGCCGAACGCCTGGGAGCCGCGGACGTCCCCTGCACCCTCCAGCTCTGGGAAGGCCAGGTCCACGTCTTCCAGATCTTCGCCGACATCACCCGCGAGGGCTTGACCGCCATCGCCGAGATCGGAGCCTTCGCCCGTACCGTGACCGCCGACCCGTCGAGGTCAGCCGCGTAGCCGCAGCCGGTACCACTGGGGCGAGGTCCTGTTCATGGGCCGGCCCAGCCCCGCGGTCTCCGCGGCCTGGACGTCGATCAGCTCCCACTCCGGGAACGCGGCCTCGACCTCCGCTTCGGACACCCCGCCGATCAGGGAACGCAGCCAGGTGGGGCCGAAGGCGAGCATCAGCAACGTCGAGCCGGGATCGGCCAGCGCGGTGACCCCCTGCCCCTCGGCTCGTCGCCGCTCGGCGCCGAGTCCCTGGAAACAGCCGATGTCGAGGAAGAAGCCGAACGTCCCCAGTCCCGCCGACGGCAGGTCGGTCACGTCGCCCACGACATACGTGACCCCCTCCGGTCCCCGTTGCCTGGCGGCTTCGATCGCGGCGGGCACGTAGTCGATGCCCACCGCGTCCCAGCCCCTGCGCGCGAGCTCGGGCGTGAACTGGCCACGCCCGCAGCCGAGGTCGAGCGCCCGGCCGAGCGGATGGGAACGCTCGTTCTCCTCCCTGTCCAGCAAGGCGGCGATGCTGCCCCCGGCCGCCTTTCCATAACGCTCCCACGGCGTGACACCGAACCGATACATGCGGGCATAGTTCGTCATCACTCAGAGCGTCTCACACGCCGACCCGGCTCGACCGTGGGCCACCGGCTATCCTGATCATCTGCGCAGGTCCGCGGGCGCACCGGGGCGCCGCGCGAGTGGGAGCCCGCATCGATGACCATTCCCGACCGGCATGCCGGCGAGCCCATCGATCCCGATGTGGACCTGTCGGTGCCCGCCCAGCGGCGCGAGACGGCCCGCGAGCAGGCACCGGTGATCGCCGTGGTCGCGGCCGGAGGCGCTCTGGGCGCCACCGCCCGCTACGGCGCCGGGCTGCTGTGGCCCACCGCCGCGGACGCCTTCCCATGGACGACGCTGGCCGTCAACGCGGTCGGCTGTGCGCTGATCGGCGTGCTCATGGTGCTGGTCAGCGAGGTGTGGACCGCGCACAGGCTGGTCCGCCCGTTCCTGGGCACCGGTGTGCTGGGCGGCTTCACCACCTTCTCCACCTATGCCGCCGACATCGCCCGCCTCGTCCGGGACGGCCATGCGGGCACCGGGCTCGCCTACCTGGCCGCCACCGTCCTGGCCGCACTGGGCGCGGTGTGGTGCACGGCGGCCCTGACCCGCCGCCTGATCGCCGGGACGAGACGCGAGGACCCGCGGTGAACTGGCTCCTGGTGATCGCCGGTGCCCTCGTCGGGGCACCGCTGCGCTACCTGACCGACAGGGCGGTGCAGGCCCGCCACGGCACCGTCTTCCCCTGGGGCACCTTCACGGTCAACGTCACCGGCTGCCTGATCCTGGGGACGCTGACCGGCGCGGCCCTCCACGGCGCCGCCCCGCACTCGGTGCAACTGCTGCTCGGCACCGGGCTGTGCGGCGCCCTGACCACCTACTCCACGTTCTCGTACGAGACGCTGCGGCTCACCGAGACCGGGGCGCGCTTCTTCGCCGCCGCGAACGTCCTGGCCAGTATCGTCGCCGGGCTGGGCGCGGTGTTCCTGGGGATCAGCCTGTCCGAGGTGGTGTGGGGCTGACGGGGCGGCCTTCGATCAGCACCGTTCGCACGAGCGAAACGCTGGGGCGCCGGAGGGCCTCGGCAAGTGGTGTGTGCAGCAACACCAGGTCGGCGGGGGCGCCGATTGCGACCTTCCTGATGCGACCTCCCGGGTCTTCGGGCGGGGTGAGGTAGGCGTGCAGGGCGGTGAGCGCGGTGACGCGTTCGGCGGGTCCGGCGGTGGTCCCCGAGCGAGCGCGGCGGTGGACGGCCGCGGACATCACCTGCCAGGGGTCCAGCGGTCCGTACGGGGCGTCGCTGGAAAGACCGACCGGCACCCCGGCCGCGCGCAGCGACCCGTACCGGTAGAGGTCGCGGTGGTCTTCGGCGGGGATGTCGCGCAGATAGTCGTCGCCCCGGTCGGCGATGAAGCCGGGCTGGGTGACCACGCGCAGGCCGCGCCGGGCGATGTCCCCGATCGTCTCGGACGGGACGAGGGCGGCGTGCTCGACGCGGTCGCCCTTGAAGGCCGGTCCCGCCTGGTCGAGCGCGGCCAGCAGGAGCAGCAGCGCCTCACGGGTGACGCAGTGCGCGGCGATGGGACGGCCCTTGCCGTGTGCGGCGCGGATGCGGTCGCTGAGATCGTCGAGTCCGGGCAGGGAGGAGTCGGCGATCACGATCTTGTACGGGCCGGTGCTGACGCGGGGCCCGGTGGCGGTGGCGCCGAGCGGCACGCCCAGCAGGTGGAGACGCTGGGGGAGCGCCCCGCCCGCCACGGCACGGTCGAACGCGTCCAACGCGGCGGGGTCGAGGTCGGGGGTCGCGTCGGTGACGGCGGTGATGCCGAACCCGGTCAGTTCCCTCGCCACCTCGTCGAGCGGCAGCGGACGGGACGGCGGCAGGCGGGTGCGCAGCCAGTCGTCGGCCCGCCACAGCCGTCCGGTGGGGTCGCCGCGCGGATCGCGTTCGATGCCAGGGTGGGTGGCCGTGGCGAGCCCGGCGGCCGCCACGGCGCGGCTGTTGAGCATCCACAGGGCGCCGCTGCGGTGCTGGACGCGGACGGGGCGGTGCGGCTGGAGCCGGTCGAGGTCGGCGGCGCCCAGGTCACCGGCGACGCTCTCGACATAGCCGGTGCCGCGGATCCAGCCGTGCTCGTCGGGCGCCGCGTCCCTTAACGCGGCCGCCAGCCCGGCGTGGTCGGTGACCTGCGGCGGCCCGCAGGGAACGGACCGGCGGCGGGCCGCGAGGGCGTGCAGGTGCAGGTGATGGTCGCACAGCCCGGGGAGCAGGGCGCCGCCCCGGCACTCCACGACCTGCTCGCCGGGCCGGCGCGGCAGGCGGTGGCCGATCTCGGTGACCCCGTCTCCGGTGACGCGGACGTCGGCGCGCCCGGCGCCGTCGAGTTCGGCGTCGCGCAGCAGCAGGCCCGCCTCCTTCACGGGACCGGGATCCCCAGCTCGCGCAGCACCTCATCGGTGTTCTCGCCCATCGCCGCCGCATGTCCGGCGGCCCGGCGGGCGGCCGGGACGGCGACGGGCACCGGTGGCCCGTCCGGGGTGACGACGGCCCAGCCGTCCCCGTCCCGGACGGCGGCGGGCGACGGGACGGCCGGATCACCGCCACCGAGGGTGGCGGCCACGACATCGGCCATCGCCACGTCCCACAGCACGCCGCCCCCGCCCGGCGGAGCGGTGGAGGCCAGCACGGCGGCGGCGAGCCCGGTCAGCGGGTCGGCCAGCGCGTCCCCGCAGAACAGCGGCGTCCCGTCCTCCTCGCGGCAGACCAGACCGGCACCGGCCGCGACGTCGTCGCCGAAGCCGATCCCGTCGTCGCCGCGCCCGTAGGCGGTGATCGACACCCAGGTGGCGCCGGAGGCGACGGCCGCCTCCGCGTCCAGGCCGAACCCGGCGAGCGCTCGCGGACGGGACGCCTCGATGACGATGTCGGCCGCGTCCACCAGGGCGGACAGCGCCCGCCGCCCGGCCGGGGCAGCGGGATCGAGGACGACCGACCGGTGCCCCGCGTGCAGCAGCCGGTAGAAGCCGGGATCGCCGTACCGCGCACCGTCCGGGCGGGACGGGGTCTCCACCTTCACCACCCGTGCCCCGGCCAGCCCCAGCAGGTGCGCGCACAGCGGCCCGGCCCACAACGCGCTGAAATCGACCACCAGCGCCCCGTCCAGCGGGCGTGGCTCCAGTGGTTCGGGAAGTGCCATGGGACGCCGCCGTACCACCGGACCGGCCGCCACCCCCAGCAGGCGTGCGCGTTCGGTGAGGTCGGCCCCGGTGTGCTCGCGGAGCCACCCGCCGAGGACCGGCCACGGGTCGTCCCCGACCTCCGTCTCGGCCAGCGCGCCCAGCAGCGCGGGATCGTCGGGACGCGCGCACGTGACCGCCGCCCACCCGTCCGCCGTGGGCAGCAGCCTGCACGCCCCGCCCGCCGACACGTCGCCGCGCCGCCGCAGGCCCAGCAGGGCGGCGCGCTCGGACAGCAGCCGGGGCCCGTCCACCTGCACCGCACGTCCCGTCCGGCGGGTGTGGTCGAAGAAGCGCCCGGCCAGCGCCCGCGCGGTGGCGGCGCCGCTCCCCGGCGGCACCAGCGGCGGACCGTCCGGGCGCCCGGTCAACGCCATCACGCCGGAAGCCGCCCACGCCTCCGCGTCCGCCTGCGGTGTCGGCATGGGCCGAAGATACACTTCCCGGCATCCGCCCCCTGGGCCCGTAATGCGAGGTGAGCGATGGAGGGACCGCCGCGCCTCTCCCTGAAGGAGCTCGCCGACGGCGCCGCCGACGCAGGGTTGCTGGACGGCGACGGGACCGTGGACACCCCGCTGATGGCCGTCGCTCTGGACGACGGCGACACCGCCACCCTGCGTTCAGCGGTACGGCGGGCACGTGCCAGCGAACGCCTGCTGATCGGTCTGCTACCCGGCGGCGACCCGGCCACCGAGCTTGTACGGGCACTCGACCTCACCCTCGCCCCTCCAGGAACCGACGCGGGGCGGGAAGCCGTCACCGTGGACGACCCCGAAGCGGCACTCGCTGGACTGCACCAGGCGGTGACGCGCAACCCGCTGGCGTCACTGGTGCTGCGCGACGTCCTTCGCACCACCGAGACGATGCCCGTCCCCGCCGCACTGGACGTCGAGTCCTACGCCTACTCCACCCTGCTCGGCGGCCCCGAGTTCGCACGCTGGCTCGGCGAACGCGCACCGCGTCCCCTGCCGCCCATGGTCAAGGACCCGGTGCTGGTCGCCCGCGACGACCCCGGAACCCTGCGCATCACCCTCAACCGGCCCGAGCGCCGCAACGCCTACGGACGCCAACTCCGCGACGCACTGGTCGACGCCCTACGGATCGCGCTCCTCGACCAAGGCATCGACCAGGTCGTCCTGGACGCCACTGGCCCCGCGTTCTGCTCCGGCGGCGACCTCGACGAGTTCGGCACCGCACCCGACCTGGTCACCGCCCATCTCGTCCGGACGCGCGGAGGCGCCGGGCGGCTGCTCCACCGGCTCGCCGAACGCACACAGGCCCATCTGCACGGCCCATGCGTCGGCGCCGGCATCGAGCTCCCCGCGTTCGCCGGCACGGTCACCGCCCGCCCCGGCAGCACGTTCCGCCTCCCGGAGGTGTCCATGGGCCTGATCCCGGGCGCGGGCGGAACGGTCAGCATCCCCCGCCGCATCGGCCGCTGGCGAACCTTGCACCTCGCCCTGACCGGAGCCCCGATCGACGTCCCCACCGCCCGCTCCTGGGGCCTGATCGACCACTCATGACCTGGCGATAGCCGGGTCCGCGACGTTCGGGCAACGCGAACGGCGGGCGCCCCCGAAGGGGACGCCCGCCGTGCGGACCGATGCCAGGGATCAGGCGGGGACGATGTTCTCCGCCTGCGGGCCCTTCTGGCCCTGGGTGACGTCGAACGTCACCTTCTGGCCCTCCTGGAGCTCACGGAAGCCCTGGGTCGCGATGTTGCTGTAGTGGGCGAAGACGTCGGCGCCGCCGCCGTCCTGCTCGATGAAGCCGAAGCCCTTTTCCGAGTTGAACCATTTCACCGTGCCGGTGGCCATGGTCGCCTCCTCTGCTCGTACTCGGCCGCGCACCTTGCGCCGCCGAGGACGCCGCGATGGCCCATCCGGAAGATCCAGAACAACAAAAATGCGCCTGAGGTCAGATCCAACAGGCGCACGAACATGTCTATGGGAACCGCAACTCCTCGCAGCCTACCACTGTATTCAGGATGCCGATGGAAATTCTCGGTATCGCCGGGGCCGCGTGCCGGTGAATTCCGTGTCACATGCCGGGCGGAGGCTGCCGCATCACCTGATGGGGCGCATACTTCGGTCATGAGACCCTCCGGACCAGCCAGGCGGCGACACCTTCCCACCAGCCCCTTCAAGCCTCCGCCCACCGCCCCGCCCCTCAAGGAGTTCGCGCTCGAAGACCGGGTCACTCACGACAAATACGGGCTCGGACGCGTCGTGGAAGTCGAGCCCGGAGGCGCCCTCCTGGTCGACTTCGGCACGCAGAACGTCAGGATTCCCGCGCCGTACGCGAAGCTCTTCAAGCTCTGAGGCCGCGCCCACCATGTGCTGAATGTCTCAGCCGATGGAGGAAAATCCGCGGCGTCACCTCCGCCGGGGCCGCGGAGGGGCGCTGACGACCGGTGCGTCGTCGGTGGCGCGGCCGGGCGGGGCGTTCGCGCGACGTTCCTCGGCGAGCTCGACCAGCCGGGCCGACATGCCGGCGAACAGGAACATCTGGTGGGCGGCCGACGGGCTGAACGGCTGCGTGCCCGGCCTCCCGAGGACGGCGAGCACACCCCGTGTCGCCTCGCCCGTCTCCAGCGGCAGGATCAGGATCGGACCGGCCGGCAGGGCGCTGAGCGTCTGGTCGGCGACGATCCGCGCGGACAGGGCCCGGTGCGAGCTGAACGCCCGTCCGAGCATCGACCGGCCGCGCCGGACCGTCAGGCCGAGTATCCGGTCGCTGTCCGCGCCGACGGCCACCTCGACCCGCAAGGTCACGCCGTTCTCGTCGGGCAGCGCGATGAACGCCAGCGGCACGCGCGCCATGGCCTGAGCGTGCCGTGCCACGAGCGTCAGCACGCCGTGCAGGTCCGTCCCGTCCAAGACGGCCCTCATCAGCTCGAACGACGCGTCCAGCCGCCGTCCCTTCTCCGGGTCCCGGGACGCGCCCGGCGGCCCCCACACGCTCGATGGCCGGTCATCGCCGGTCATGTCACCCCTCCTTCTCCAGCCGGAACCGAGCCCGTTCACCCACGTCCCGGGAGATCAATTCGCGGTCGATCGGGCGCTGGGATGAGCGGGCGCTCGGGTGGAGTGGTGTAGCGGCGTCATGGCGCCGGACCCGTCTGGCCCCTGAAGGACCGGATATCGATAAACCAGGGGAACACGGACTCGGCCGCCGCATCGAGAAGCCCCTGATCCCTCGTGAGTCTACGTCTTCGGCCGCCCGGCGACCGCTGGCGGCTTTTCTCCTGCCGATGCTGAGCACGCCGCGTCTCGCCGGGCGGACGTCACACTGGCCGGTTCACCCTCTCGACGGGTTGCCGGAGGACGGTCCTGAGCTTTTCGGGTGCGGTCCGGCGGGGGTCGCCGAGGTAGATCTCGTGGTGGTGTCCGCGCATCCGCAGGTCGTTGGCGGCGAGGTACTCGTGATGGAGCCTGGCGAGGACGGGCCCCTCATCGTCGTACGGTCCTCTGTGCAGGAGCTGGGCGCTCAGGCCCTCGTGCAGGGTCTCGTGGCGGACGTCGGCGATCGTGGAGAGGCCCTTCTTCTCCAGCGCCGCCCGTTTCGCCTCGTCGATGAGGTCCGTGGTGATCCAGTCCGGCTGGCTGATGAGCATGCGCCATTGCCAGGCGTCCTTGTCACGGGTGGTGAAGACCTCCGGGCGCTCGGACCACCACAGCCCTTCGAGCGGCCCGACGACGAAGTCCCGGCCGAGGGTGCGTTTGCTGGTGAACTTGATCGTGTACGCGACGGCGTAGAGCGCCTGGACGGCGCGAGCGTAGTCGGCGCCGGTGTTGGGATCGCCACGGCCGTCCACGGCGATGAACCGCTGTGCGGGCACGTCGACCAGCGTCCAGTCGCCGTTCTTCGGCGCGTAGCACTGCTTGAGTTCCCGTTTGACGTCATACCGGGTCATGGCCATCGCCTTCCTGGTGGGACTGGTCGCCGAGTTCCTCCAGTTCCGCCCGGTAGGCGGCCAGCCATTGCCGTTCGGCGGCCAGTTGGCCCAGCGAGTGGTCGAAGATGGCGCGGACGTAACCGGGGATCCCGGGTTGGGCGTCGCGGACGGCGTTGATGGCGGCGATCCTCTCCGTGAGAGCCGCGGCCCGCCGGTCGAGCGCCGCCCGGAACCGGTCGGGCGCGAGGATCGGCTGGTTGGCCAGGCCGACCAGGAGGGGCGGGAACACCGGTCGGAGTTCGGCGACCACCGCCTCGGTCGCCCGCGCACACGCCCGCCGCCCCTCGGCCGTGGCCCGGTACACCCGGCGAGCCTTCCCCCGCGCCGGCCGCGGCCCGTGGACCTCGGTGATCAGGCCGCGGTCGCGAAGCCGCGCCAGCAGGTAGTAGATCGAGCTGAAGCCGATCTCGGTCCACTCGCGCATACCGCGCGCGCTGATGACCTCGTCCAGTTCATAGCCGTGTCTCGGCTTCTCGATGAGCAGACCGAGCAACGTCAGCTCGGCGGGCGTCAGGTCGGCCGTCATGCCTTTACTCTAGTACTAGAGTAAAGCCGCGCGTGCAGGAACGTGCCGCCTGGTCGAACCGGTCAAGCGAGGTGGATGACGTTCCAGGACACCGGCGGGAGGACGACACGGACGTGATCGCCGTCCACCACGACGTCCGGGTTGGGGCGAGGGGTCACCCGGTCGGGATCGGCGGCGGTGTTGCGGGCGTACGGGTCGGAGTCGGCGAGGGTGGTGGCCTCAGCGGCGCTCGTCTGCACGGTGATCGTGAGGTCGAGTGGGTCGGTGGTCGAGCGGTTGACGGCGAACACGGTCGTCCGGCCGGTCTCGGGATCGCGAGCCGCCACCGCGTCCAGGACGGGCACCGGGCCGTACTTGGCGGTCTCCCGCCGCGGCGACTCCGGCTGGACGTCCAGGACGTCGCCGGCGGCGTGCCGCGCCGCCTGCGCGAACGGGTGGAACGTCGGCTGCCGCCGCGCGGGGCCGACGGGTTCGGTGCGGATCGGCGCGATGACGTTGACCAACTGGGCCTGGCAGGCGGCGGCGACCCGGTCGGTGTGCCGCAGCAGCGCGATGAGCAGCCCGCCGACGACCACCGCGTCGGCGAGGTGGTAGTCGTCCTCCAGCAGCGGCGGCGCGACCGGCCACCCGTCCGGTGTCGCGTCCGCCCAGCGCGACTGGTACCAGACGTTCCATTCGTCGAACGACACCTGGATCCTCTTGCGCGCGCCGAGCCGCGCGCCGACCTCGTCCGCCTTGGCGACGACGGTGTCGATGAAGTGGTCCATGTCGACGGCCGAGGCCAGGAAGCTGTCCAGGTCGCCGTCCTGTTCCTCGTAGTACGCGTGGCAGGAGATGTGGTCGACCAGGTCGTAGGTCTCCTCGAGCACGACCTCCTCCCACGCGCCGAACGTGGGCATCGTCGACGAGGAGGAGCCGCACGCCACCAGCTCCAGATCCGGGTCCAGCATCCGCATGGCACGGGCGGTCTCGGCCGCCAGCCGCCCGTACTCCCGGGCGGTCTTGTGCCCGATCTGCCACGGCCCGTCCATCTCGTTGCCCAGGCACCAGATGCGTACGTCGTAGGGCTCGGGAACGGGACGCCGCGACGCCCAGTGCGTACCGGGCGGAAGGTTGCAGTACTCCAGCAGGTCGAGCGCCTCGGCGACGCCGCGTGTGCCCAGGTTGACGGCCATCATCGGCTCCACACCGGCTTTGCGCGCCCAGGCCATGAACTCGTCCACGCCGAACAGGTTCGGCTCCGTGCTGTGCCAGGCCGGGTCGGGCCTGGCCGGACGTTCCGCGACGGGACCGATGCCGTCCTCCCACCGGTACGCCGAGACGAAGTTGCCGCCCGGATACCGCACGGTCGTGACGCCGAGCTCACGGGTCAGCGCCAGCACGTCACCGCGGAACCCGTCCTCGTCGGCACTGGGATGCTCCGGCTCATAGATCCCGGTGTAGACGCAGCGCCCCAAATGCTCGACGAAGGATCCGAACGTCCGTCGCCGCACAGGCCCCACCCGTAACGCCGGGTCAATGACGATCCGTCCTTCGATCACCGCTCCTCCTCCGTGTGGGAGACCACCCAGGAAGAATGTCAGCGATCAACCACCCTGCGGAACCCCGGCCTCTGCCCGGAGGGCATGGTCGCCAGGCGTCAGGTCGAGGGCGTTGGGTCGGTTGCGAAGCAGTGCTTCAGGAGGGTCGCTTCGGTGGTGTCACCGTCGAGTTCGGCGACGATCCGGCCGTTTCGGAGCACGAGGATGCGGTCGCAGACCTCGATGAGTTCCGGGAACTCGGACGAGATGAACATGACCGCCTTGCCTTCGGCGGCCAGCTCCCGCATGAGCTCGTAGATCTCCTGTTTCCCGTCCACGTCGACGCCATGGGTCGGCTCATCGAACAGGAAGATCTCGGCGCCGTGCTGGAGCCACTTGGCGAGGACGACCTTCTGCTGGTTGCCGCCGGACAGTGATCGCACGGGCTGTTCGACCGAGGCGGTGGCGATGTGGAGGCGCTCGACCATGTGCTGTGCCGCGACGCGTTCCGACCGGCGAGAGGGCAGGGCGAGCCGTGGGGTACGGCGGTGGTTGCGCAGCGTCGCCAGCGTGACGTTGCTCCGCACTCCGAAATCAAGGATGTTGCCCTGATGGCGGCGGTCCTCGGGCAGTAGCACGATGCCGCGCCGGAGCGCGCTGCGGAGCCGTCCGGGCCGCACGGCACGCCCCCGTACGGATACGGTGCCGGCACTGGGGCGGTCCACCCCGAAGATGACCCTGGCGAGTTCGGTGCGTCCGGCGCCGGCGAGGCCGGCAAGGCCGACGACCTCACCGGCGCGGATGGACAGGCTGACGTCCGTCAGCACGGGCGATCGGCTGACGTTCCTGACCTGGAGGATGTCCTCGCCGGCAGGGGCGGGCCGGGAGGGACGGCGGGCGGGCGGCGCCTTCGCCGCGGGTCCGCTGATGGCCGCGATGAGCCGTTGGCGGTCGAGGGCGGCGGTGGCGACGTCGCCCACGACGGTGCCGTCCCGCATGACGACCACGCGCTCGGTGAGGTCGAGGATCTCGTCGAGGCGGTGGGAGACGAAGACGGTCCCGACGCCGTCGTCGCGCAGGGCGCGGACCACCCGGAACAGGTGCCCGATCTCGGCGTTGCTCAGCGAGGCCGTGGGCTCGTCCAGCACCACCAGGCGCGCTCGCGCGGCGAGGCCGCGGGCGAGCATCACGAGGCGCTGTTCGGCGAGCGACAGCGAGCGCGTCGGCCGCCGCGGGTCGACGGCGACGCCGAGCCGGGCCAGGACGTTCGCGGCGTCCCGGTACGTCCTGGGCCAGTGCACCAGGGTCCGGCCTCGCGCCGGGAAACCGAGTCCGAGCAGCACGTTCTCCGCGACGGACAGATCGGGGACCAGCGCGAGTTCCTGGTGTACGAAGGCCAGTCCGTGCCGGGCGGCATCGGCCGGCGAGCCGAGGTGGGCCTGCCGCCCGTCGATGTGGATCGTGCCCGCGTCGGGGCGTACCAGGCCGGCGAGCACCTTGATGAGGGTGCTCTTGCCGGCTCCGTTCTTGCCGACCAGACCGGTGATCTCGCCTGCCCGCAGGTCGAGGTCCACGTGCCGGATCGCCTGAACACCCGGGTACGACTTGCGCAGCCCGCGCAGCGACGCGAGCGCCGTGGCCGACCCGGTCATGCCCGGTCCTGCCCGAGGCGGCTGAGCAGCATGGCGACGATCAGGATCGCGCCCTGCACGACGTTGATGTACGCCGTGGACAACTGGAGCATCTGCAGGCCCGTCTGGATGATCTGCAGGAACACCGTCGCGATCACGGTGCCCGGCACGTTGAACTGGCCGGGGCGCAGCGACGTGGAACCGAGGAACGCGGCGGCGTACGCGGGCAGCAGGTACGTGATGCCGGCCTGCGGCGCGGAGGAACCGGCCTGCGCGGTGACCAGGATGCCGGCGACGGCGGCGGCGACGGCGACGAGCACGAAGCCGAGGACGCGCCACCGGCGAACCGCGATCCCGGAGAAGTACGCGGCGTCCGGATTGCCGCCGATCGCATGGAAGAAGCGGCCGATCTCCGTGTGTTCCAGCAGAAGCCAGACGAGGATCGCCACCCCGGCGGCGATCCACACCTGGACGTTGATGCCCCAGAAGGGAGCCGACTGGCCAAGGGTCAGGTACGTGTCGGCGACCCCTTCGTAGATGGTCTTCTGGTCGGTGAAGGCGAATTCGACGCCGACCAGCACCGTTCCCATGGCCAGGGTGGTGACGAAGGACGAGGCGCCGAAGTACGCCACGATGACCCCGTTGAGCAGGCCGACGATGACGGCGAGGCCGAGCCCGGCCGCGAGCGCGAGCTGCCAGGGCACGTGGTGCAGTGCCATCAGCGCGACCGCCGAGGCACCGCCGAGCCCGAGCATCGAGCCGATCGACAGGTCGAAGTCGCCGAGGACCAGGAGGATCGTCAGCCCCACCGCCAGGATCATCGGAGCCGATGACTGGAGCAGCACCGACCGCATGTTGTCGGCGGTGAGGAACGTGTCGGGGCTCGCCAGCCCGAAGGCCAGCAGCGCCAGCCCGACCGCGACGACCAGACCCCATCTGCCCAGGATGTGCCCCAGGGAGGTCCGGCGCCTCGCGGTGCGGCGCGCCACGGCATCGTCGCCGTCGGGAATCGCCGGGCCGCCCGCCGGGGGCGGCTGCGCGTGTTGCGCCGTGACTGCTTCGTCCATCTGCTCTCACTTCGGGGAGGCGGGCGGCCGGGGTGGCCCGGCCGCCCGCTGCGGCCACGGAAGGGCGGGCCTCAGCTGCCCGCGCCGAACTCGTGCTTCCACTTGGCGGTGAAGAACCTCACGAAGTCCACCGGCGGCGTGACGAGCTGCCCGGCCGGAGGCAGGTTGTTCTTGGTGACGAGGGTCGGACGCCAGAAGTCGAGGCCCTCGCCGTACACGGGCCGCACGTCCTTCGACATCGGGGTCTTGCGGGCCTTCAGCTCGGCGATCTGGTCGATCGCCGCCCAGCTCGACCATTCGAGTGAGTCCTCCACCGCGGCGTCGACCTGCCCCTTGCGGATCAGATCGAGGGTGGGCCGGTTCGCGTAGAAGGTCACCAGCAGCGGGCGGTCCGGGTACGACATGCCCGGGAACCGCGCTCGGACGGCCTGTGCCGCCCCCATCACCGCGGTCTCGAAGGTGATCCACACCGCCGAGGCGTTCGGGTGCTGGTTGAGCTGGGCGGCGATCTGCTGTTGTGTGCCCTGCACCAGGTTGGTGGCGTCGGCGTCCTGCTCGGAGAGGATCTTGACGCCGGCGGCCTTGAGGGCGGCGACCCGCTCGATGCCCCAGCTGGCCGGGAAGCCCTGCACGATCGTCCCGCCGCCACGGCCTTGCGTCTGGGCCGCGACGTACTTCGCGAGGGTCGCGCCCATCTCGCCTTCCGGCGGCGCGTAGCCCGCGGTGTAGAGGTCGGTCTTGTCCAGGCTTCCGCCGCTGTAGACGGTCGGGATGCCCTTGTCGCGGGCGCGCCGCAGCGCGTCCGCGATGATGGTCTGCGGGATCCCGTCGTCGAGCAGCACGTCGATGTTCTGGTTGAGGAGGGTGTTCCCGCAGGCGGCCATCTTCGCCGGATCGCCCTGGCCGTCGCAGGGGATGACGGTCCAGCCCAGTACCTTGGCAGCCGCGACCGCGGAGTCGTACATGCGCTGGTCGGCGGGCGACTGGGCGACGTACCGCAGGTAGCCGATGGTGAGCTTGGGCACTGTGGTCCGGGGTCCCGCCTTCTTGGACGCGGCCACCGCCAGGGCTTCGATCTCGCTCTTGCTCAGTGACGGCCCGGCGGGCTCGGTGGGCTCGGCCGCGGTCGCGCCGGGCGCCGACGTCGTCGTCGCCGAGCTGCCACATGCCACGAGCGTCATCACGGCCGCCGTGCCGAGCACGGCGGCTTTCAACCAGGTTGGCCTCATCGCGGTACGTCTCCTTGTTCGGTGCGGATCTGGCGGCGCAGGGGGAAGGCGAGGACCGGTGACAGGTCTCGGGGAGCTCAGAGAACGGACGGTGCTCGGTGCGCGGGTTTCGCGGATCGCATCGCCGTAGGGGTGCTCGCAGGGCCTTCCGCGCTCTGGATCGCGCAGGCCGATCGAGGAGTAACTATGATTATAGTTATAATGCTGATCACGTCAATGGATGGCGTGATGTCGTTCCGGTAGAGGCCGGACCGGAGGAGGAGTGCCCGGCCGGGGCACCGGCGGACCGCGGTGCCCGAGGGCCGGCACGGGGCGGCTCAGGCGTCCGCGGGAAGCCGGCGCGGTCCCGGCGTGAAGCGCGCGGGGATGGACTGGAACCCGACATTGGTGCCCTGCTGCGGATAGCGCCGCAGCGCCTGCAGATCGACGGAGTAGTCCGGCATCCGCTCAAGGATCTGGCTGATCAGCGCGTACGACATGGCGCGTCCGAGGTGCGACCCCGCGCACCGGTGCACCCCGACCCCGAACGACGTGTGCCGGTTCGGCCAGCGCTCGATGTCGATCTCGTCGGCGTTCTCGAAGGCGGACTCGTCGCGGTTGGCCGAGGCCCATGCCAGCAGGACCCGGTCGCCCGTCCGCATGGGGCAGCCGTGGAAGTCGACGTCCTTGACGACGGTGCGGGCCAGGGCCTGCGTCGGCGCGAAGTAGCGGAGGAACTCCTCCAGGGCGCGTTCGAGCTTCTCCGGGTGCTCGATCAGGGTCCGGCGCACGTCCTGATGCCGGTACAGCCACACCAGTGTCTGGCCGACCAGCGAGGCCGTCGTTCCCGTACCGCCCGCGACCAGCAGTTCCGTGATGGCGAACACCTCTTCGTCGGTGATCGGCCGGCCGTCGATCTCCTGCTGGACGAGGTAGGAGATGACGTCGTCGGCGGGTTCCCGGCGGCGGGCGGCGATGGTCTGCCACATCCGCTCCGAGAGTTCCGGCATCTCCACCTCGACGGCGTGCTGGAACGCCGGCGTTCCGGGCACGCCGGACAGTGTGGTGCGGTGCAGGTGGGCGTACCGCCTCCAGTCCTCGGTGTCCAGGCCGAGCCAGTCGACGGTCACGATCGCCGGTACGCCGATGACGTCGACGAAGTCGCATTCGCCGCTCTCGATGACCTGGTCGATGAACCAGGTCGTGTAGTGGTCGATCATCCCCTGCATGCGCTTGACGGCGGCCGGCGCGGTGATCCGGTTGACGATCTTGCGGAACGGGCGGAACTCCGGTGGGTCCAGCTCGATGGGGATGTGCCGGTGCATCGGCGTCTTGGGGATCACGACGGAGAGTCCCTCGCCGCCGTGCGGCAGGCGCCGCGATGAGAAGGTCTCGTCGTCACGCGCGGCGTCGAAGACGCTCGCGTAGTCCGAGAGCACCCAGTAGCCCCCGTGCGCCTCGGTCCAGGCGACCGGCGTCGACTCGCGGATCCTCCGGTACGAGCCGACGGTGTCGTCCGCATGGGTCTGCGAGTTGTGATCGAAGGCGATGACGGGGCACCGTCGTTGCGACGACATGGACGGCTCCTCCAGGGGGTGGAATGATCGAAATCAGTCTGATAATCGTTATACTAGATTTTCCGGTTGTCAAGGAGTGGCGCCATGCGGTCGAGTGGAGGAATCATGAAGGTCAGGGTGGATCCGGAGATCTGTCAGGGGCACGGCGTCTGCCACATGACGGCGCCCGACCTGTTCCTGCTCAGGGACGAGGACGGTCAGGCCTACGTCGAGAGCGAGGAGATTTCCCCGGGGCAGCAGGAGCTGGCCCGGTTGGCCGCGGACAGTTGCCCGGAACGAGCGATCACGGCCGACTGAGCGCGGGCCGGCGCGGCGGCGTGCGAGCCGGTCCCGGCGGGCGGGTCATCGGTCCCCGGCGCCTGCCATCGCACGCCCTCGCGTTCCCGGCCTCGCGCGTTCAGGCGAACATGCGATCCCACGGGACGACCTGGTCGAGGACCTCGGGGAACCTGTGCTCGGCGTAGCGCACGTACTCGCCGATGTGATCGCGCATACGCGACTCGGACTCGACCGGATCGCCCGCCCTGATGGCGTCGAGCACCTGCTGGTGCGCGGTGAGAACGGCCGCGCGCTGCGGGCCCGGGTAGTCGACGCCGACCAGCGTCCCGTCCATGATGTCCAGCAGCGAGTCGGCCAGGTAGCCGAACAGCGGGTTGCCCGACGACCAGGCGATGATGTCGTGGAACCGCTTGTTCGCCTCCAGGAACAGGTGCTGGTCGTCGAGGTGGTCGCGCATCTGCGTGATGGTGTCGTCCAGACCGGCGAGTGACGCCTCGTCGATGCGCGTGGCGGCCAGCCCGCTGACCATCGGCTCGATCGCGGAGCGCACCTCCGCGATCGTGCGGAACGGCGCCTGTTTCAGCTGCATCAGCAGCACGACCGTTCCCGCCAGGTGAGAGGCGTCGGGATCGAGCAGGATCGGACCGCCGCCCGGCCCCGGCTTCAGCGTGATCGCGCCCTGGAACTCCAGCAGGCGCAGCGCCTCGCGCAGCGTGCCGCGCCCGGTCCGGTACTTCTCCAGCATGACGCGCTCGGGCGGAAGCAGGTCGCCCGGGCGCAGATCCCCGCGCACGATGTCCCGGACGATCCGCTGCGCGATCAACATCGCCGCCTTGGGCGGCCGGTGCGAGTCGTTCACCGGACGCCCCGCGATCGGCCCGAACCTGGAGCCGGCATCACTCCTCCTCCTTCTCGCCGCCGGCGGCGGCGTCCTCCGCGTGTGCGCGCGGTTGACCGACGAGAAATTCATATGCAAGATTAGCATTGATTTACGCACGATCCGCCAGCGGGCGCGCATCGGCCTCCCGGGTGCCGGGCGGTGCGCCTGCGCGTGCTCCGTCCCGCCACCGCGCGCGAGCACGCACTCAGCAGCACGAGGAGACGGCCCCTATGCCCGACGCAGTGATCGTCGAATCACGCGGACCAGCGGTCTGGATCAGGCTGAACCGCCCCGAGCGGCGCAACGCCTACGACGCCGAGATGGCCGCCGCGATCACCGCGGCCGTCGAGTCGGCGGACACGGCCCGCGCGGTGGTCATCACCGGGTCCGGCGGCGGCTTCTGCGCCGGTGGCTCGCTGCGGTCGCTCAGCACCCCCACGATGGCGCAGATGCGCGAGCTGTACCGGGCGTCCCTCCGCCTGTTCGACGCGATCCGGCAGTGCCCGCGCCCGGTCATCGCCGCCGTGGGAGGGCCGGCCGCCGGCGGCGGCAACGAACTGGTGGTCGCCTGCGACCTGGCGGTGGCCGGCCGGTCGGCGACCTTCGGGCAGACCGGCCCGAGGATCGGCAGCGCTCCGGTCACCGGCGCCACGAACGTCATGGGCGTGCAGATCGGCGAGAAGCGGGCCAAGGAGATGGCCATGCTGTGCCGCCGCTACACCGCGGAGGACGCCCTGCGCATGGGCCTGGTCAACGCCGTCGTCGACGACGGCGAGGTGGAGGCGGAGGCGCAGCGGTGGGCCGAGGAGATCGCGCTGCTCAGCCCCCGCTACCTTGAGATCACCAAGGTGAGCTCGAACATCTGGTGGGACGCCGCGCGGACGTCGTTCACCAACGGCCTCGGCATGCTCGTCCAGGCGGTCGGCAGCGCGGACATGGTCGAAGGAGCCTCGGCCTTCCTCGCCAAGCGCCCACCGGTCTTCCCCGACCCGCAGTGACGGCCGGACCGTCCCGCGGCCGGCTCAGACGCCGCGCCAGACCGGGCGCCGCTGCTCCGCGAACGCCGAGGCGCCCTCCCGCGCGTCCGCGGAGGACCGTACCGGCTCGGTGATCTCGCGCTGCCGCGCGAACTGCTCCGCCGTGGGCCAGTCCCGCGCCGACGTGATCACCTGCTTGGTGGCCCGCACGGCGAGCGGCCCGTTCGCGGCGATCTCGCGGGCGAGAGCGAGCGCCGCGTCGAGCGCGGTGCCGGCCGGTACGGTCTCGGCCACCAGACCGGCCGCGTGCGCGTCGGCCGCCGGCACGTGCGCGCCGGTCAGCGCCCACCGCATCGCGAGGTGGTAGGGCACGCGCTGGGACAGCCGCATCAGCCCGCCGCCCGCGGCCACGAGCCCGCGGCGCACCTCCGGCAGGCCGAACGTGGCGTTCTCGGCCGCCACGATCAGGTCGCAGGCGAGCACGATCTCGAACCCGCCGGCCAGCGCGTAACCCTCGACGGCGGCGATCAGCGGCTTGGCGGGCGGCCGTTCGACGATGCCGGCGAAGCCGCGATCGCCGATGGAGGGTCTCTCACCGGCGAGGAACGCCTTGAGGTCCATGCCCGCGCAGAACGTGCCGCCGGCACCGGTGAGCACTCCGGCGACCAGGTCGGCGGAGTCGTCGAGCACATCCATGGCGTCCGCGATCGCCTGCGCGGTCGCGGTGTCGATGGCGTTGCGGACGTCCAGGCGATCGATGGTGACGATCAGGACGCCGTCCGTGCGGTCGAGCCGGACAGTGGCGGACATGGCACCTCACATGGTCGGGCAAGGCCGGTACAGGCCGGTTGAAGGGCGGGTGAGGTCAGCGGGGCTGCATGCGCAGCGCGCCGTCGAGACGGATCGTCTCTCCGTTGAGGTACGGGTTGCCGATGACGTGCTCGGCGAGCCGGGCGAACTCGTCGGGCCGGCCGAGCCGGGCCGGGTTGGGCACCTGGGCGCCCAGCCGGTCCTTGACCTCGTCGGAGAACCGGCTGAGGATCGGGGTGTCGAAGACGCCGGGCGCGATGGTGACGACCCGGATGCCCCGGGCGGCCAGGTCGCGGGCGGCGACCAGCGTCATGCCCACGATGCCGGCCTTGGCCGACGCGTACGGGATCTGCCCGATCTGGCCCTCGTACGCGGCGACGGAGGAGGTCAGCACGCACACGCCGCGCTCCTCCCCGACCGGGTCGGCCGCGGCCATCCGGGCGGCGGTCAGCCGCAGCACGTTAAACGTGCCGATGAGGTTGACCCGGACGATCGTCTCGTAGAGCTCCAGGTCGCCGGGTGACCCGTCCTTGCCGACGACCCGGACGGTGCCGCCGCGGCCGGCGCAGTGCACCAGCGCGCGCACGGGCCCGCGTTCCTCGGCGGCGTCGAGGGCGCTTCCCACCGCCGCGGGGTCGGTGACGTCGCCGGGGACGAACCGCGCCAGGGGGCCGAGTCCGGCGGCCACCTCGGCGCCGGCCGACGTGGGCAGGTCGAGGATGACGACGGGCACGCCGCGCGCGATCAGCCGCCGCGTCGTCGCCAGTGCCAGGCCGGACGCGCCGCCGGTCACGAGGGCGCTGCCGCCGGTGAGGTCCATGACTCGCTCCTTGGGGGACGGGCGCTAGCGCCGCAGGGATTCGAAGATGGTGGCGTTGGCCATGCCGCCCGCCTCGCACATGGTCTGCAGGCCGTACCGGCCGCCGACGTGTTCGAGGTGGGCGAGCAGGGTGACGGCGAGGCGAACGCCCGACGCGCCGAGCGGATGGCCCAGCGCGATGGCGCCGCCCACCGGGTTGAGGCGGTCGTCGGGCACCGGGAATTCGGCCTGCCAGGCCAGCGGCACCGGTGCGAACGCCTCGTTCACCTCCACCGCCGCCAGGTCCGCGAGGCCCAGCCCGGACCGTGCGAGCACCTTCGCGGTCGCCGGGATCGGGCCGGTCAGCATGAGGACCGGGTCGTCCCCGACCACGGCGGAGGCGACCACGCGGGCGCGCGGCCGCAGGCCCAGCGCGCGGGCGTGCGGCGCGCTCATGACGAGCATGGCGGCCGCGCCATCGGTGATCTGGGAGGAGTTGCCCGCGGTGATCTTCCAGTCGAGGTCGGGGTAGTGGCTCGTCCAGGGCTCCCTGGCGAACGCGGGAGCCAGCGCGGACAGGAGGGCCGGTGTGCTGCCCTCGCGGATCGTCTCGTCGGTGCGGACGGTCGCCCCGCCCGCCCGTACCGCGACCAGCTCGTCGTCGAACCGGCCCGCCGCGCGCGCCCGCGCGGCGCGCGCGTGCGACCGTGCCGAGTACTCGTCGAGCCGGGCGCGCGAGAGGTTCCACCGCCGCGCGACGAGTTCGGCGGCGACGCCCTGCGGGGGCAGGAGCGGGAAGCGCTCGGCGACCCCCTGCCCGTACGGGTCCTGGCCCATCCGCGCCGATCCCATCGGCACCCGGCTCATCGACTCGACGCCGGCGGCGATGACGACGTCGTAGGCGCCGGCGAGCACGCCCTGCACGGCGAAGTCGATGGCCTGCTGGCCCGAGCCGCACTTCCGCTCGATCGTCGCCGACGGCACCGTCACGGGGAACCCGGCCGCGAGCAGGGCCTGCCGGCCGGGCGTCGCCGACTGCTCACCCGCCTGGCCCACGCATCCCACCAGGACGTCCTCGACGGTGCCGGGGTCGATCCCGGTCCGCTCGACCAGTGCTCGCAGGACCTGCGCGAGCAGGTCGGCGGGATGCGCCTCGGCCAGCGCCCCGCCCTTCCTGCCACGTCCCATCGGGGACCGGACGGCGTCCACGATCACCGCTTCCGGCACGGCTGCCCCTCTCTATCTATATGTATGATTATCATGTAACCTGATACTGGACAACGGCGAGCGGCGCCCTTGACCGTCGAATCTATGTTCACCAATATCATAGTTAGTCGAACCGGAGGGATCTCTGCCAGTGATGAGTCGAGCGGGCGTCTCCGGCGCCTCGGAGCAGAAGGCCGTCCGCGAACTCGCGGCGTCGGTGGCGCGGGAGCGCTACGCGCCGCGCGCCGCCGAGTGGGACGCCGAGCGAACCTCCTTCCCGCGCGAGGAGCGGCGCTTCCTCGGATCGCTCGGCTTCCTGGGCATCTCCCTTCCGGAGGAGTACGGCGGATCCGGACGGCCGCTCGCCGATTCCCTGATCGTCATCGAGGAACTCGCCAAGCACTGCCGCCCGGCGGCGTTCCAGGTCTTCGAGGCGAACACCGGCCCCGCCCAGGTGGTCAACCTGCTGGGCTCGGACGATCAGAAGCGGGCACTGCTGCCCAAGGTCGTCTCCGGCGAGTCGACGATCGCCGTGGCGATCTCCGAACCCGACGCCGGATCCGCGGCGACCGACATGACCACGCGCGCCGTGTACGCGGACGGCGCCTACACCCTGCGCGGCCGGAAGCGGTGGATCTCGAACGGCGGTGAGGCCGATCACTACCTCGTCTACTGCCGCCTGTCCGACGCGCCGGGGGCCAAGGGCCTGGGCGCGCTCCTGGTCGAGGCGGACCGCGCGGGCGTGAGCTTCGGCGAGCCGGAGCGGCTCATGGGTTTCCGCGGCATCCCGTCCGCGGATGTGATCTTCGATGACGTGGTCGTCCCGGAGCGGAACCTGCTGATCGGCGCGGGCGGCTTCCGCTCCCTGTTCACCGCCTTCTCGATCGAGCGCCTGGGCAACACCACGATGAGCGTCGCCATCGGCCAGGCGGCGCTGGACCGCACACTGGACTATGTCCAGCACCGCACGCAGTTCGGCAAGCCGCTGATCGAGTTCCAGAGCATCCAGCTGACGGTCGCGGACATGATGCTCCAGGTCGAGGCCGCGAGGCTGCTGCTACAGCGGGCCGCGGAGAACGCCGGGCACGGGCTGCCGAATCCGCTGGAGGTCTCACTGGCCAAGTGCACCGCGAACGAGATGGCCAAACGTGTCACGGACCTGGCCATGCAGTTGCACGGCGCCAACGGATACACCGAGGAGTACGGCATCGAGCGGCTGCACCGTGACGCGCACGGCTGGGCGCTCGCCGGCGGAACTCCGACGATGCAGCGCATCCGGATCGTCTCCGAACTGCTCGGACGCAACTTCGACCAGCGACGCTGACGGGCCGGGCCTCGGGACGCCTCCGGCCGGAATCGACGGCTTGGCCCGTCCACCGACAACTTGGAAGGGAACGCGCAGTGAATCGACTCGAGGGACGCGTCGCGACGGTCATCGGCGGCGGTTCGGGCATGGGAAGGGCCATCTGCCACCGGCTCGCCGCCGAAGGCGCGCACGTGTACGTCGCCGACCTGTCCGGCGCGGCGGCCGAGACCGTCACGGGAGAGGTCGCCGACGCCGGCGGGTCGGCGCGCGCCGTGCAACTCGACGCCACCGACACGGAGGCGCTGGGCGACCTCTACCGGCGGGTCGACGCGGAACACGGCCGCCTGCACATCGTGCACAACCAGGTCGGCATGCCGGGCGCGGCGGGGCTGGACATCAGCGCCGAAGAGTGGCAGCGCAACATCGACGTCAACATGAAGAGCCAGTTCTACAGCGCGACACTCGCCTGGGACCTGCTCAAGAAGGCGGAGGGCAAGGCGTCGGTCACCATGACCGCCTCGACCTCGGCGCTCGTCGGCTCGCCGTTCAGCCCGATCTACTCCCTGACCAAGAGCGCGCTCGTCGGGCTGACCCGCGCGCTCGCCCTGGTCGGCGGCCCCGACGGCATCCGCGTCAACTGCGTGGCGCCCGGCACCGTGCAGACGCCGATGCTCGCGCGGTTCTTCGGGCGTGAGCCGGGCGCCGACGTCGGGGAACTCGTCGAGCGGTTCGTCAGCGGCATCCCGCTGGGCCGAGCCTCGCAGCCCACCGAGATCGCGTCGGTGATCGCGTTCCTGGCCAGCGACGACGCCAGTTTCGTCACCGGGGTGACGCTGCCGGTCGACGGCGGCCTCACCGCCAAGTGAGGCGGCCGGCCGCGCCCCCACCCCAACGCCGACGACTCGCCGAACCGGAGGTCTGGTCATGGTCCAGGTAGGTCTACTGCTCAGCGACGTGCCGACGTCGGTGTCCCCGGCGCGGCAGTTCCGCGACGTGCTGCGCATCGCCGAGGCCGCCCAGGCGAACGGGTTCACCTACATCGCCATCGGCCAGCACTTCCTCTACGGCGACCTGCGCTGGCTGCAGCCGGTGCCGCTGCTGGCCCGGCTCGCCGCCGAGGTCGGCCCGGAGATCCGGCTCGCCACCCAGATCATGGTCGCGCCGCTGTACCACCCGGTCCTGCTCGCCGAGGAGATCGCCACGCTCGACGTGGTCACCGAGGGCCGGCTGGTGTTCGGCGCCGGCCTCGGATACCGGCCCGAGGAGTTCGGCTACCTCGGCGTTCCGTTCGCCGAACGGGCGGCCCGCATGGACGAGTGCCTCGACCTGCTCGTCAAGCTGTGGACGCAAGACGAGGTGACCCACCACGGCCGGTTCTGGCGGTTGGACGGCGTCCGGCCGCACCTGGAACCGGTGCAGCGGCCCCACCCGCCGATCTGGATCGGCGCCCACAGCCTGGCCGGGGCCCGGCGGGCCGGCCGGTTCGGCGACGGTTACGCCTGCCCGCCGGAAACGCCGCTGGACGAGGTCGCCCAGCGGTTCGCGGTGGTCCGCGACGGCTTCGCCGCGCGGGGCAAGGCGTTCGGGCCGCAGCCGCTGCGGCGCAACGTGCTGGTCGCCGACACCACCGAGCAGGCCGTCATCGAGTACGCCCGGGTGGCCCAGGGGCGCTACCTGTCCTACGCCCAGCGCGGGCTCGACGTGATGGACGAGAGCGAGCTGGTCGAGGACTTCGCCGCCGCGGTCGCCGGGCACGCGGTCGTCGGCACCCCCGACGAGGTCACGGCCCGGCTGGTGGACATCGTCACCTCACTGCCGGTCGATCCGCTGCTGCTGCGTCCGCAGTGGCCGTCGATGGACGCCGACGAGGCGATCGCGGCCATCGACCGCCTCGGCCGCGACGTCGTCCCGGCGATCCGGGCCGTCACACCGCGCACCGACCTGCCGGACGGCATCGAGGCGTAGCGGTCATGGACGTCGACCCGGCAATGCCCTGGACACCGGCCGCACCGGCCGGCTCGGCCCTCACGGTAGGGGACTGCACACGATGACGCGGTACTACACGGATCTGGTTCCCGACTTTCCGGACCCGACGACCTGGAACGTCGCGCACGTCCTGCGGCACCATGCGCGCGTGCGGCCGGACCGGGTCTTCCTGATCACACCGGAGGAGGAACGCCGCTGGACGTACGGTGAGACGCTGGCCATCGCCGAGCGGGTCGCGGGCGGTCTCACGGCGGCCGGCGGCGTCGCCGGCGACCGGGTGCTGGTCATGGCGGCGAACAGCTCGCGGTTCGTGTTCACCTGGCTCGGCTGCGGCCTGGCCGGGCTGGTCGAGGCACCGGTCAACACCGCGTACGAGGGCGAGTTCCTGCGGCACCAGGTCGCGTTGGCCGGCCCGCGCTTCGCCGTCGTCGACGACGTGTACGCCGAGCGCTTCCTGGCGATGGGCGCCGCGGCCGACGTGATCGAGCACTTCTTCGTGATCGACACCGGCCATGCCGACGTGGCGCTGCGCGCTCTGCGGGCCGCGGGCCGGCGCGCCGACGGCTGGGACGTGCTTAGCGCGGCCGAGCCGGTCTCGCCGCCCGAGCCCGCCGCGAACACGCTGGCCTCGATCTTCTTCACCTCCGGTACGACCGGGCCGTCCAAGGGCGTGGCCATGCCGCACGCCCAGATGTACTTCTTCGGCCAGGAGGTGGTCTCCCTCACCCGCCTCACCGCCGCGGACACCTACCTCACGGTCACCCCGCTCTTCCACGGAAACGCCCAGTTCATGGCCGCCTACCCGGCCCTGATCGCCGGTGCCGGGCTGGTCGTCCGGCCGAAGTTCAGCGCCAGCCGCTGGATCGACCAGGTGCGCGCGGACGGCGTGACGGTGACCAACTTCATCGGCGTGATGATGGACTTCGTCTGGAAGCAGCCGCCGCGCGACGACGACGCCGACAACCCGCTGCGGGCGGTGTTCGCCGCGCCGACCGCCTCCTCGGTGCTGGCGGCGTTCAAGCGCCGGTTCGCCATCGAGGCGTTCGTCGAGGTGTTCGGGCTGACCGAGACCAGCGCGCCGATCCTGTCCCCGTACGGGGTGAACCGGCCGGCCGGCGCCGCCGGGTTGCAGGTCGCGGACTGGTTCGACATCCGCCTGGTGGACCCGGACACCGACGAGGAGGTGCCGGTCGGCGAGATCGGCGAACTGGTCGTACGCCCGAAGCGCCCGTGGACCTGCAGCCTCGGCTACTACGGCATGCCGGACAAGACCGTCGAGGCGTGGCGCAACCTGTGGTTTCACACCGGTGACGCGCTGCGCCGCGACGAGGAGGGCTGGTACTACTTCGTCGACCGTTACAAGGACGCGCTGCGCCGCCGCGGCGAGAACATCAGCTCCTACGAGGTGGAGCAGGCCATCCTGGGGCACCCGGCGGTGCTGGAGGTGTCGGTGCTCGGTGTCAAGGCCGAGATCGAGGCCGGTGAGGACGAGGTGCTCGCCGTCGTGGTGGCCGCCGAGCCGGTCGATGCGCGGGAGCTGTGGCGGTTCTGCGAGGGCCGGATCCCGGCGTTCGCCATCCCGCGCTTCATCCGCTTCGTCGACGCCCTGCCCAAGACGCCGTCGGAGAAGGTCCGCAAATCCGTGCTCCGCGACGAGGGGGTCACCCCGGACACCTGCGACCGCACCTCCGCGCCGGTGGAATGAAGCGGGCCCCTCATGGACTACACACCCGACCCGCTGCACGAGGACATCCGCGCCGCCGTACGCGAGATGTGCCGCGCGTTCCCCGACGCGTACTGGCGGGACCACGACCAGAGCGGCGAGTTCCCGTGGGAGTTCCATGACGCCGTCGTGCGCGGCGGCTGGCTGGGGCTGACCATCCCCAAGGCGTACGGGGGCGGCGGTCTCGGCGTCACTGAGGCCGCGCTCGTCGAGCAGGAGATCGCCGCGTCCGGCGCCGGGATGGGCGGTTGCAGTGCCGTGCACATCGGCGTCTTCGGCTTCGAGTCGATGATCCGGCACGGTGGCGAGCGGCTGAAGCGCCGGTTCCTGCCGCGCGCGGCCCTGGGGGAGCTGCACGTGTCGTTCGCCGTCACCGAGCCGGACGCGGGCACCGACACCACCGGCATCTCCACCTTCGCCCGCAAGGTGGACGGCGGCTGGCTGGTGTCCGGGAAGAAGGTGTGGATCACCAAGGCGCAGGAGGCGGAACGCATGTTCCTGCTGGCCCGGACCACGCCGCGCGAGGCCGTGTCCCGCCGGACCGAGGGGATGACGCTGTTCTTCGCGCCGGTGGACCGCGACCGGATCGAGATCCGCCCGATCCCGAAGATGGGCCGGAACGCCGTCGACACGAATGAGCTGTTCATCGACGACCTGTTCGTCGCCGACGAGGACGTGATCGGTGAGGTGGGCGGCGGCTTCACCGCCATCCTCGCCGGGCTCAACGCCGAGCGGGTGATCTCGGGCAACGCGGCGCTCGGCATCGGGCGGGCCGCGCTGGCCAAGGCCACCGAGTACGCGCGGCAGCGCGTCGTGTTCGGCCGCCCCATCGGCCGGAACCAGGGGATCGCCTTCCAGCTCGCCGAGGCCCGCATCCGGCTGGACGCCGCCGAGGCCGTGCTGCGGAAGGCGGCCTGGCTCATCGACCACCGGCGGCCGCACGCCGCCGAGGCCAACGAGGGCAAGTGGCTGGCGGCCGAGGCCGGGTTCCTGGCCGCCGACGTCGCCGTCTCGGTGCACGGCGGATACGGCTACGCCCGCGAGTACGACGTCGAGCGCTACTTCCGCGAGGCGCGGCTCATGCGCATCGCGCCGATCAGCCAGGAAATGGTCCTGAACTACGTGTCCGAGCACGTGCTCGGCCTGCCACGGAGCCACTGATGCCACGACCGTACCGCTCGATCCTGTTCGTCCCCGGGCACAAGCCGGACTGGGCGGACAAGGCGCTGAGGTCCGGTGCCGACGCGATCATCCTCGACCTGGAGGACGCCGTGCCGGACGACCTGAAGGACGAGGCGCGCGCCGCGGTCGCCGCCTCGATCGCCCGGCTGCGGGCGGCCGACCCGGACGTCGGTCTCGGCGTGCGGGTGAACGGCCTGGCCACCCGGCAGACCGGCGCGGACCTGGAGGCCGTGGTGGTGCCCGGCCTGGACGTGGTCTTCGCGCCCAAGATCGAACAGGCCACCGACGTGCTGCGCTACGACGCGCTGCTGGACCACTTCGAGCTCCGCGGCGGCGTCGGCGGGCTGCGCTACATCGTGCCGGTCGAGACGATACGGGCGATCCACAACGTCCGTGAGATCGCGCACGCGTCACCGCGGGTCGGCGCGCTGATCGGCCCGACCGCCGAGCACGCCGACATCGCCCGCGAGGTCGGATTCGAGTGGACGCCCGAGGGCCACGAGACGCTCTACCTGCGCAGCCGGGTGCTGCTGGCCTGCCGTGAGGCGGGCCTGCACCCGCTCACCGGGCTGTGGGAACGGGTCGACGACCTCGACGGGCTGCGCGAGTTCGCCGTCGCCGGCCGCCGCCTCGGGTTCCGCGGCATGATCGCCATACATCCCGCGCACATCGCGACGCTCAACGAGGTGTTCTCGCCGGCCGCGGAGGAGATCGCCTTCTACCAGGGCATGGTCGAGGCGTACGAGGCGGCCGCCCGCGCCGGCGACGGCGCGCTGCGCTACCGAGGGCTGCATGTCGACCGGGCGCACTATGACAAGGCGGTCGAGTGGCTCGCGGTCGCCCGCGCCGTGAACGGGGGAGCGGATTGACGCGCGGGCCGTACTTCAAGGACTTCGAGCCGGGGGCAAGGCGACCATTCGCCCGGTTCGGACACCGGGGCTGCGACCAGGACGACGTCCTGATCCGCCTGTGCACACGCGCCGGCCTGGAGTCGACCGGGCCGGTCCAGACGGACACCACCGGAGAGAGCGACGGATGACCGCATGAACACCGACTACGAGGCCCTGCGCCACTGGATCCCGGAGACCCGGCGGCTCACCATCGGCGGCCGGCCGGTCGATCCGGAGGGCGAGCGCTGGGACGTCCACAACCCGGCGACCGAAGAAGTGATCGCGAACGTCGGCGGTGCCTCGCCGGCCCAGGTCGACGCCGCGGTCGCCGCGGCGCGCGAGGCGTTCCCCGCCTGGGCCGCGCTGTCCGGCGAGGAGCGGTCCCGGCACCTCCACCGGCTCGCCGACGTGCTCGAGGCGCACGGCGAGCAGTTGCTGCCCTCGATCGTCAACGAGGTCGGCACCCCCGTCTCGCTGGCCGCGTACCTGCAGGTCAAGATGGCGGTGCAGCAGCACCTGAGATGGGCCGCCGAGGCGGCCAAGGTGGACCGCACCGAACACCTCGGTCCCTGGGACGAGCCGGTGCCGACCATGTCGGACGTGGTCCACGAGCCGGTCGGAGTGGTCGCCGCGATCACCGGCTACAACTACCCGCTGAACCTGGCGATCTTCAAGTTCGGGGCCGCGCTGGCGGCCGGCTGCACGGTCGTGCTGCTGTCGTCGCCGCGTACGCCGCTGACCACGCTGTTCCTCGGTGAGCTGCTGCGGGAGGCGGAGCTGCCGCCGGGCGTCATGAACGTCATCATCGGCCAGGCCGACGTCGGCGTCCGGCTGTCCTCCCACCCCGGTGTCGACCGGGTGTCGTTCACCGGCTCCGACGCCGTCGGCGCGCGGATCATGGAGCAGGCGGCGCGCAATCTCGCCGGCGTCACCCTCGAACTCGGCGGCAAGTCGCCGAGCATCGTGCTGCCCGGCGTGGACATCACGAAGATCGCCGTGGAGATGCATCTGCGCTGGTCCCGCAACGCCGGCCAGGGCTGTGCGGCGCTGGCCCGGCTGCTGGTGCACGACTCGCTGTACGAGGAGTTCCTGGCGGCGAGCGCCGAGGCGTTCGACCAGATGGTCGTCGGTGACCCCTGGGACCCGGCGACCAACATCGGGCCGATGATCCGCCCCGACCACCGGGAGCGGGTGCGCGGCTTCATCGACGACTCGATCGCCGAGGGCGGCCGCAAGCTGCTGGAGGTGACGCGGCCCCTGCCGGAGCGCGGCTGGTTCGTCAACCCGGTGCTGCTGGGCGGCCTGCCGCACGACGCGCGTGCCGTGCAGGAGGAGATCTTCGGCCCGGTGGCCGTCGTGGTGCCGTTCAAGGACACCGATGAGGCGATCCGCCTCGCCAATGACACCGCGTATGGGCTCGCCGCCAACGTCTGGTGCGACGATCCCGTCGAGGCGCGGCGGGTCGCCGAGCGGATCCGGGCCGGCACGGTGTGGATCAACGGCGGCGGCAGCATGCGGCCGGACGCGCCGTTCGGCGGCTACGGACGTTCCGGTGTCGGCCGCGAGCTGGGCGAGTGGGGGATGCGCGAATACCTCGAAGTGAAGCACATCCAATGGCGGGTGTGATCGGTGTGAACCAGGAGAGCGCGCCGCTGCGCGGTATCCGCGTCCTTGAGCTCGGCACCATGTACGCGGCGCCGACCTGCGGCCGGATGCTGCGCGACTTCGGCGCCGACGTGATCAAGGTGGAGGATCCGCCCGTCGGCGACTTCGCGCGCCAGTGGACGCCGATGAAGGAGGGGCTGTCGCTCGGCTTCAGCCGGCTCAACGCCGGGAAGCGCTCGATCGGCATCGACCTGCGGACGGCCGAGGGGCGCGATCTGATCCGCCGGCTCGCCGCGACCGTCGACGTGGTGATCGAGTCGTTCCGGCCGGGCCGGCTGGAGGCATGGGGCCTGGGCTATGACGTGTTGAGCGCGGAGAACCCCGGGCTGGTGCTGACCCGGCTGTCCGGCTTCGGGCAGACCGGTCCGTACCGGGAGCGCCCCGGCTTCGGGACGGTCGCCGAGACGGCGAGCGGCTTCGCCTTCACCAACGGCTGGCCGGAGTCCCCGCCGACCTCGCCGCCGTTCGGGTTCGCCGACTCGATCGCCGGGATCTCCGCCGCGATGGGCACCGCCATGGCGCTGTTCCGCCGGGAGCGCACCGGCGCGGGGGACGTCGTCGACGTGGCGCTGTACGAGCCGCTGATGTTCATCCTCGGCGACATGATCCTGAACTACACCGCCACCGGGCATGTGCAGCAGCGTGTCGGCAACGGCACCGGGTCGGCCTCGCCGCGCGGCATCTACCGGGCGGCGGACGGCGGCTGGCTGGCCATCGCGGCCTCCAACCAGACCATCGCGGTGCGGCTGTTCACCGCGATGGGCGTGCCGGAGATCCTCGACGATCCGCGCTTCGCGACCAACGAGGCGCGGCTGGCCAACGACGATGTGGTGCAGGCGAAGGTCCGCGACTGGGTGGCGTCCCGGCCGCGGGAGGAGATCCTGCGGGTCCTGGAGGAGCACGAGGTGGTCGCCTCGGCGGTGAACGACGCCGGCGACATCGCCGCCGACCCCCACTTCCTGGAACGGACGCTGGTCGAGATCACCGGCAACGAGGTGCTCGGCCGGGTGCTCATGCCCGGGCCGGTACTGCACCTGTCGCGGTGGGACGGCCCGCGCTACGAGGGCGTCCCGGGCGTGGGGGAGCACACCGACGAGGTGCTCGCCGAGCTTCTGGCGGAGACCCGTCCGTGACCCGGCGTCCGCGGCCGGCCGCCGGGCGCGGACGGCCGCGGACGGCCGCGGACGCTCAGGGCTGGCCGCCGTCCACGGTCAGCACCGCGCCGGTGGTGTAGGAGGCCGAGTCGCCCGCCAGGTACAGCGCGGCGCCGACGATCTCCTCCGGCTCGCCGCCGCGGCGCAGCGCGAACCGCCGGGCGCGCTCGTCGAAGGCGGCCCGGTCCCAGGATCGGCTGACATCGGTGAAGAAGGTGCCGGCCATGATCGCGTTGACCCGGACCGCGGGCCCGAAGGTGTGCGCGAACCCGACGGTCAGCGCGTTCAGGCCGGCCTTGGCCGCCGCGTACGGCAGCAGCCCCGGCCGGGGCCGGTCCGCGGCCCGGCTGGAGATGTTGATGACGCATCCGCCGTCGCCCGCGGCCATCCGGCTGCCCACCAGCGCGGTCAGCCGGAACGCGCCCTTCAGATTGACCGCGATGACCTTGTCGAAGAGCTCCTCGCCGACCTCGGCGACATCGTCGTACAGCGGCGACATGCCGGCGTTGTTGATCAGAACGTCGATGTGCCCGAAGCGGTCGTAGGCGGCGTCGACCAGGCCGTCCAGCTCGTCCCAGTGGCCGACGTGCACGCCGTACGGCAGGGCGGCCACACCGGTCGCGGCGCTGATCTCCTCCGCGTAGCGGGCGCACGCGTCGCCGTCCCGGCTGGCGATCACGACGTCGGCGCCGGCGCGGGCGAACCCGGCCACCATGGCCCGGCCGAGCCCCCGGCTGCCGCCGGTGACGAGCACGACGCGGCCCGCGAACGGCAGGTCGGGCGGGGCGGGGCGTGCGTTGTCCGGCATGCGGAGCTCCTTCCACGGTGTACCGAACGGTCTCTGGTGTTCGGAAAATTCCTTGTTATAGTATGCATGAATTATCGATCGTGAGGAGTGGGTGCGATGGTCGCCGATCAGCCGGTGCTCTACGAGCTGCCGGACCACTACCGGAGTCTGCGGGCGGAGGCGCGCGCCCTCGCCGACTCCGTCCGTGACCTGGCGGCGGAGGCGGACGAGGCCGATCGGGTGCACCCGGAGATGCGCGCGGCGCTCGCGGCGAGCGGCCTGGCGGGCGTACTGGTCCCGGCGGCCTACGGCGGGCGGCACGCGGAGGTCGACTCCCTCGCCGCCACGGTGGTGCGCGAGGCGCTCGCCGCGGTCAGCGCACACCTCGACTCGCTGTTCGCCATGCAGGGCATCGGGACGTTCGCGCTCGCCCGCGCGGGCACGGACGCGGTCCGGGACCGCTGGCTGCCCGCCGTCGCACGGATGGACGCCATCGCGGCACTGGCCCTGACCGAGCCGCAGGTGGGCTCCGACCTCAAGGCGTTGACCACGACCGTCGAGGAGCGCGCCGGCCGGCTCCGGCTGACCGGTCACAAGTCGTTCATCACCAATGCCGGCGACGCCGACACCTACGCCGTGCTGGCCAAGGAGGGCGACGGCCACTCGCTGGTCCTGGTCCCCGCGGACACGCCTGGCCTGACCACGAGCAACCCGCACCAGATCATCGCGCCGCACGTGCTGGGCGACGTCGTCCTCGACGGTGCCGAGGTGCCCGCCGACCACCGCATCGGCGGGCCCGGTGAGGGGTTCGCGCTGGTGCTGGCCACGCTCGCGACGTTCCGGGTCTCGGTCGCCGGGGCCGCGGTCGGAATGGCCGAGGCCGCCCTGATGGAGGCCGTCCGGCACAGCGCCGGCCGCGAGCAGTTCGGAATGCCGCTGGCCCGCCTGGGGTCGGTCCCCGAGCACCTGGCCACCGCGTGGACGGAGATCGAGATGGCCCGTTCGCTGACCTACCGGGCCGCCGCGGCCGCGGCCCGCGACCCGCTCGCCAATCTGTGGCTGTCGTCCATGGCCAAGGTCGGGGCCACCGAGGCGGCCGGCCGGGTGGTCGACCGGGCGGTGCAGGTCGCCGGCCGGTTCGGGCTGACCCGCGGCACGCTTCTCGAACGGTTCTACCGCGAGGCGCGGCCGATGCGGATCTACGAGGGCTCCACCGAGGTCATCTACGACTCGCTGGCCCGCCGGCTGACCAGGACGGCCACCGCGTCATGATCATTGACACGCACTGCCACGTCTGGCCCGACCACATCGCGCCGCGCGTGCTGGCGAGCCGCCCCGCCGGCCTGGACGCCCGCTTCGACGGAACCGTCTCCGGGCTGGCCCGCACCATGGACGCGGCGGGCATCGACCGCGCGATGACCCTGGGCATCGCCGGGGTCGCCAAGAACGTCGAGCGCACCAACGAGTTCATCGGCTCGCTGGACCGGCGGCGGTTCATTCCGTTCGGCACCGTCCATCCGGGGCTGCCGATCGATCGGAACCTGCGGTCCCTGGCCGACAACGGGATCCGCGGGGTCAAGCTGCACCCGCTGTTCCAGGACCTGTCGCTCGCCGATCCGGCGGTGGTCGAGCTGGCGCGCGCGCTGGCCGAGGCCGATGTCACGGTGATCACGCATGCGGGCGCGGGCGGCGACGACCGGGCCAACGACCGCGGCGCGCCGCGGCACCTGCGCGCGCTGCTCGACGCCGTGCCGGGGTTGCGGCTGATCGCCTGCCACTACGGCGGGTACCACCGGCTGGACGAGGCCGAGGACCTGGTGGTCGGCTCCCGCGCGGTGCTCGAGACCTCGTGGCCGCCCCGCCTGGCCGACCTGGACGCCGGCCGGATGCGGGCGATCGTCCGCGCGCACGGCGCCGACCGGATGGTGTTCGGTTCGGACTGGCCGATGGCGGATCCGGCCGCCGAGATCGCCGCCGTCCGGTCCTGGGGCCTGTCCCCGGACGAGGAGGCGGCGATCCTCGGCGGCACTCTCGCCGCGCTGCTGGACCTGGCCTGACATGCCGCGGGACGTTGCGGGACGAGCCGTGATCGTGGGCGCGTCCCTGGCCGGCGCGCGGACCGCCCAGGCACTGCGCCGCGGCGGATGGACCGGCCCCATCACGGTGATCGGCGCGGAGCCGCACCCGCCCTACGACCGACCGCCGCTGTCGAAGGGACTCCTGCTCGGGCGTGTCGACCCGGCCCGGCTCGTGCTGCTCTCAGGGGAGCAGTGCGCCGGGCTCGGCGTCGAGCTGCGCCTGGGCCTGCCCGCGGTCGGCCTCGACCCGGTCGCGCGGCACGTCGCGCTGGGGGACGGCACGCGGGTCGGCTACGACGCGCTCGTCGTCGCGACCGGATCCGCCCCGCGCGCCCTGCCGGAGACGGCCGCCGACGGGCCGCGGACCGGCGTGCACGTCCTGCGGACGCTCGACGACGCGCTGGCGCTGCGCGAATCGCTGTCCGCGGGGGCACGCGTCGTCGTGGTCGGCGGCGGCTTCATCGGCGCGGAGATCGCCTCCTCGTGCCGCGCCCTGGGCCTGGACGTCTCGATCGTCGAGGCGGACCGGGTGCTGATGGGGCGCGCTCTCGGCGCCCGGCTCGGCGCGGCGGCCGCCGTACGGCACGCCGCCCACGGGGTACGCGTGCTGCTCGGCCGCCGGGTCGCCCGGCTGCACGGCCATGACCGCCTGACGGCGGTCGAACTCGACGACGGCACCGAGCTGCCCGCCGACGTCGCGGTCGTCGGCATCGGGTCGCGACCGGCCACGGACTGGCTCGAGGGCGCCGGCCTGACGCTGGACGACGGCGTGGTCTGCGACGAGACGCTGGCCGCCGTCGGCGTCGAGGGCGTGTACGCCGTCGGGGACGTCGCGCGCTGGCGGACCCGCCGGTACGGGACGACCCTGCGCACCGAGCACTGGACCGGGGCGGGGGATCAGGCCGCCGCCGTCGGGGCGACCCTGTGCGGCACGCCCACCGAGTACGACCCGGTGCCGTACGTGTGGTCCGACCAGTTCGGCGCCAAGCTGCAGATCTTCGGGCGGGTGCGCCCGGACGACGAGGTCGTCGTGCTCGACGGGGACCCCGAAGGCGATCGGTTCGTCGCGGTGGCGGGAGGTGACGGCCGCCTGCAGGGCGTCGTCGCGCTCAACGCCGTGAAGGAGGCGATCCGGCTGCGCCGGTCGCTGTCCGAGGGCGCGCCGTGGCCTTCGGTCATCGATGATCTTCGCAGTTGAGGCGCCGCCGAAAGTCCGCGGGCAATCTTCCGGAAACAGTTGACCAGCCATGTCCCGACCGTTATAACGATGCTTATCCTTATCAGAGATTAGCCGATCGAGCGCCGATCGCTCGCCGCCCCACGAGGAGACAGCAATGACGGGTCGCATGGCAGGCAAGGTCGCCTTCATCACCGGGGCGGCGCGCGGGCAGGGACGCAGCCACGCGGTGCGCCTCGCCGAGGAGGGCGCGGACATCATCGCCGTGGACATCTGCGCGAACATCGACACGGTCACGCCGTACTACCCGCTCGCCACCGAGGAGGAGCTGGCCGAGACGGTCGCCCAGGTCGAGGCGCTCGGCCGGCGCATCGTGGCCCGCAAGGCCGACGTACGGGACCTGGACGGCCTGCAGAAGGCGTTCGACGAGGGCCTGGCCGAGCTCGGCCGGATCGACACCGTCGTCGCCAACGCGGGCATCGCGACCTACGGCAAGGCATGGGAGCTGACCGCCGAGCAGTGGCGCGACATGATCGACGTCAACCTGACCGGCGTCTTCCACACCGCCCGTGTCGCGATCCCGGCGATGATCGAGGCCGGCCGGGGCGGCTCGATCGTGTTCACCAGCTCGATCGGCGGGCTGAAGGGCATCCAGCACGTCGCGCACTACGTCACGGCCAAGCACGGCATCGTCGGGCTGATGCGCACCCTGGCCAACGAGCTGGGCCCGTACAGCATCCGCGTCAACACCGTGCACCCCACCAACGTGGACACGATCATGATCCAGAACCCCGGCACGTACGCGATGTTCTCGCCGGGCGACCCGGAGCCCAGCCAGGAGAAGGCGATGCCCGGGTTCCTGTCGCTCAACACCCTGCCCGTGCCGTGGGTGGAGTGCGCCGACATCAGCAACGCGGTGCTGTTCCTGGCCAGTGACGAGGGCCGCTACATCACAGGCGTCACCCTCCCGGTGGACGCCGGCGCGTACGTCAAGTGATCCGCCCGCCCGAACCGATCGAATCGAGGAGCGTCATGTCCGCACGAGGCGACATCGAGAACACCTTCCATCGCTGGGCGCTCGCCTACGACGAGAGGGACATGGACACCATGGCCGACTGCTTCGCCGAGGACGCGGTGCTCACCATGACCATCGCCGACGGCGACCTGATCGGGCCGTTCGACGGCCGGGAGGCCATCATGGGCCTGATGCGCGACTCGCTGGCCTCGCAGACCGACCAGCGCCGGCACCTCACGACCAACATCATCATCCACGAGGAGGACGCCACCTCGGCCACGACCGAGTCCTACCTCACCCTCCTCTCGGTCGAGAACGGCGCCATCCGCGTGCTGTCCAGCGGCAAGTACCAGGACCGGCTGGTCAACGAGGACGGCGTATGGCGGCTGTCCAAGCGGCACATCGCCCTCGACCTGCCCTACTGACGAGCGAGGCCGGGCCATGAACCAGGGCTTGATCCCCGCCAAGTGGGCGGCGCTGACACCGTCGGCCCAGGCGATCTACGACGTTCCCAACGACCGCCGGATCAACTGGCGCGACCTCGATGAGCGGATCCGCCGGGTCGCCAACGGGCTGCGCGGTCTCGGCCTGGAGACCGGCGACCGCGTCGCGGTCCTCAGCCGCAACAGCATCGAGTACCAGGAGCTGTACTTCGCCGCCGGCCGCGCCGGCCTGGTGCTCCAGCCGCTGAACTGGCGGCTGGCCGTGGCCGAGCTGTCCCGGCTGCTCCAGGACGCCCGCCCCAAGGTGGTCGTCGTCGCACCGGAGTGGCGCGAGACCGCCGCGGAGTTGCAGGCGCTCGTCGACGTCCCGCACTGGCTGCAGTACGGCGAGGGCGACGGCTCGTACGAGGACCTCGTCGCGGCGGCCTCGGACGCCGAGCCGATCTGGTCCGACAAGATCGGCGATGACGATCCGTTCTTCATCCTGTACACCGGCGGCACCACCGGGGAGTCCAAGGGGGCGCTGCACTCGCACCGCAGCGCCGCCATGGGCATGCTCAACCAGACCGTCGCCGAACGCATCGTGCCCAGCGACGTGTACATGCTGACCGGGCAGATGTACCACATCCCGATCGTGCTCGCGATGAACTACATGAAGCACGGTTGCCCGCTCGTGCTGGTCAACTTCGAGGCCAAGCAGGCGCTGGAGATCATCGAGGCGGAGCGCGTGTCGGCGTTCCTCGGCATCACCACGATGCTGAACTGGATGATGGCCGTCCCCGGGTTCGCGAACTACGACCTGTCCAGCCTGCGCAACATCCAGTACGGCGGCGGGCCCATGCCGTCCGCGATCGTGCGCGCCGCGCTCGAGTCCTTCCCGTGCACGCTCATCCAGGGGTACGGGCAGACCGAGGGCACCACGATGACCTTCCTGTCCCAGGAAGACCACGCGGACGCGGTCGCCGGCCGGAACGAGCACCGGCTGCGCTCCTGCGGCCGAGAGGGGTTCGTCACCACGGTCCGGGTGGTCGACCCCGAGGGACGCGAGGTGCCCAAGGACGGCCGGACCACCGGGCAGATCATCGTCCGCTCCGAGGCGAACATGATCGGCTACTACAACCGGCCCGACCTCACCGCCAAGACGCTGCGCGACGGCTGGATGTGGACCGGCGACCTCGCGACCTGGGACGAGGAGAACTACGTCTTCATCGTCGACCGCGCCAAGGACATGATCATCTCCGGTGGGGAGAACATCTACAGCGTCCAGGTCGAGGAGGCCATCGCCAAGCACCCGGCGGTGCTGGAGTGCGCGGTGATCGGCGTGCCCGACGACGAGTGGGGCGAGGCCGTCAAGGCCGTCGTCGTGCTCAAGCCCGGCACCACCGCCACCGAGGAGGAGATCATCGCCACCGCGCGCGAGAACCTCGCCTCGTACCAGAAGCCGCGTTCGGTGGACTTCGTGACCGGCCTGCCGAAGGCGCCGACCGGCAAGATCCTCAAGCGGGAGCTGCGGGCCCCGTACTGGGCCGGACAGGACCGGCAGGTGTGACGGCGGTGACGTTCAGCGAGCGGGACCTCGCCTCGATGGTGGGCCGCCGGTTCCCCGGCGGCACCTACGCCATCACGCCGTGGCGGGCCTGGCTCACCAACGATGTCGTGCTCGCCCCCCAAGGGGGCGAGCACGCCCACCCGGTGTTCGTGTTCATCGCCGCCACCAGTGCCATGGGCGTCTCGTGGGACGAGCTGTTCGCCTGGTTCGGCGCGACCGCCGCCGACGGTCCGCTGTTCGGCGACTGCGACATCGAGATCGCCCGGCCGCTGCTGGTCGGCGGCGAGTACCGCGTCGAGGGCCTCGTCTACGCGGCCGAGCGCAAACAAGGCCGCCGGGCCGGGGTCTTCGACCTGGTCCGGTACCGGCTCGAGCTGCATGACGGGGCCGACGGCCCGGCGGCGGTCTGCCGCAACTCCATCGTCTTCCCGAGGAGGACCCGATGACCGTGCGCGTCGGCGACGAACTGCCGCCCCGCGACATCCGCTCGGTCGACGCCGAGAAGATGAAGACGATGGCCGCCCTGCTGTCCGACGGCAACCCGATCCACTGGGACGTCGACGCGGTCCGCGCGACCGGGCTCGGCGACCGGCCGATCAACCAGGGCCCCACCAACATGGCGTACGTCCTGGACATGCTGTCGTCATGGGCGGGCGGCCACGACCGGCTGCGCCGGATCCGGTTGCGGTTCACCGGCAACGTCTTCGCCGGCGACCACGTGCGCGCCTCCGGGACGGTGACGGACGTAGGGGACGAGGACGGCGTGACCGTCGCCGAGTGCGAGGTGCGGCTGGACGTCGTCGGCGGCGAGACGGTGCTGTCCGGCACGGCCTCGGTGACCTGCGAGCCCGCCGGCCCGGACGAGACCGCCCCGCCGATCGGGTGACCACCCGGCCATCTCACTCTTGGAGGCACCCGCATGCCCGAGCCCGCCGACCGGATCACGTTCCGGCTCTCCTACGGTGACTGCGACGCCCTGGGGATCGCCTACTTCGCGATGTTCTATCCGTGGATGGAACGCACCTACAGCGGCTGGCTGTACAGCCTGGGCATCCACTCCGCAGACCTCATCGGCCGGTTCGGCGTCTACACGGTCGGCATGCGGTCGTCGTGCCGGTACATCAGGCAGTGCCAGGTCTTCGACGAGCTGACCTGCCAGGCCGTCCTCGACCATCTCGGCACCACCTCCTACACCGTCGGTTTCGACTTCGTGCGTGAGGGAGAACTCGTCGCGCACGGCGAGATCGCCTTCGCGGTACGAAGCCCCGACGGGACCAAGGCACCCATTCCGGACGGCATCCTCGACGCGCTGCGCAGCCTGCCGACATCCACGTTCGGCTCCTAGCGGAAGGAACAGGCCGATGGCGGTCACCGACATCATGTCCCCCGAATGCCAGACCGACCCGGGCCCCGTGTGGGAGGCGCTGCGCGAGACCGCGCCGCTGTCCTTCCACGAAGGACTCGACGCCTATGTGATCAGCCGGTACGACGATGTCGAGAAGGCGTTCAAGAACCCGGTGTTCACCTCCGACAACTACAGCTGGCAGCTGGAGCCCGTGCACGGCCGCACCATCCTGCAGATGGACGGGCGCGAGCACTCGGTCCACCGCGGCCTGGTCACCCCGGCCTTCCGCGGCAGCGAGCTGACCACCAAGTTCGCCCCGGTGATCCTGCGCAACGCCCGCGAGCTGGTCGACGGGTTCCGGCACGCCGGCGAGGTCGATCTCGTCGACGCCTTCACCACGCGCTTCCCGATCAACGTGATCGTGGACATGCTCGGCCTGCCGAAGAGCGACCACGCCCTGTTCCACCGCTGGTACACCTCGATCATGGCGTTCCTCGGCAACCTCGCCCAGGACCAGGGCGTCATCGACCGGGGCCTGCGGACCAAGGAGGAACTACAGGCGTACATGCTGCCGCGCATCGCCGAGCGCCGCGCCGACCCGCGCGACGACCTGCTGTCCACGCTGTGCACCGCGGAGATCGACGGCGAGCGGATGACCGAGCTGGAGATCAAGGCGTTCGTCAGCCTGCTGCTCGTCGCCGGTGGTGAGACCACCGACAAGGCGCTGGCGAGCATGATGGTGAACCTGGTGAACCACCCGGAGCAGATGGCCAGGGTTCGCGCGGACCGCACGCTGATCGCCAACGCCTTCGCCGAGACGCTGCGGTACTCGCCGCCCGTCCAGATGATCATGCGGCAGCCGGCCGAGGACGTCGAGGTGTCCGGCGGGACCATCCCCGCCGGCGCGACCGTCATCTGCCTGATCGCCGCCGCGAACCGCGACCCGCGCCACTACGCCGAGCCGGACCGGTTCGACATCACCCGTCCCGACCTGGACTTCGGCAAGGCGTTCACCGCGGCCGCCAACCACACCGGATTCGCCTTCGGCCGGCACTTCTGCGTCGGCGCCATGCTCGCCAAGACCGAGGTGGAGATTGCGACCAACGAACTGCTCGACGCGATGGACGACATCGAGCTGCTCGAACCGGCGCCGCTGAGCGGGCTCTTCACCCGGGCGCCGACGTCACTGCGGCTGCGGTTCCGGCCCACGTCGTGAGCGCGGGCGACGACGTCGTCGCCCGATACTTCGCGGCCGTGAACGACGAAGACTGGACCGCGCTGCGGAACTTGTTCACCGCGGACGCGGTCCTGTCGGCGACCGGCGCGCGCACCCGCCATGGAAGGGAGGACGTCCTCGCCTACTACCCGCGGGTGCTCGCCCGCTACGCCGAACACCTCGACCGTCCGACACGTCGCCTGGACTTCGCGTCCACCACGGTCGTGGAAATAGCCTTCGCCGGACGGACGGTCGAGGGCCGGCCGGTCGCCTTCGACGCGATCGACGTGTTCGACCTCCGGGACGGCCTGATCGCCCGCCTGGCCAGCTGGTACGACACCGCGGCCGTGGCAGCCCGGCTGGCCTGACCCACCCCGCGCGGCCCGCGACCTTTCGGTGACCGAACACCCGCCCCTTGTCTGTGCACCATAATGATGTTTGTCATTGATTCGGCAGAGGGGGATCTGGGTGGCGCAATCGCAGATCAAGCGCGGGCTGAAGATAGGCGAGGCCGTCGCACAGGACATCGTGCGCAAGATCGGCGCGGAAGGACTCCCGGTCGGCACGCCGCTGCCTTCGGAAGCGCAGATGCTGGAGGAGTACGGAGTCGGCCGCGGCTCGCTGCGCGAGGCGCTCCGGATTCTCGAGGTCCACGGCCTGATCTCCATCAAGCCGGGCCCGGGCGGCGGCCCCGTCGTGGCGGGCGTCAGCCCGGCCGCGTTCGGGCGAATGGCGGGCATGTACTTCCAGGCCGGCCAGATGACCTTTCGTGAACTCGTGGAGGCGCGGCTGGTGATGGAGCCGGTCATGGCGCGGCTGGCCGCCGAGTGCCGGGATCCGGAGGCCCTGTCCCGGCTCGCCGCGATCGCCGAGGGCACGCCGCTGGACGACGACAACGATTACCTCAGCCACAGCGGCGACTTCCATCGCCTTGTCGCGTCCATGTCGGGCAACGGGATGCTCAACCTGTTCAGCGCCTCACTCGGAACGATCTTTCACGAACGGGTCAGCGGTCTGTTCTTCCCCAAGACCCGGCGGGCCAGGGTCCGCAAGGCCCATGTGGCGGTCGCGGAGGCCATCGCCAACGGCGACGCCGCCCGCGCCGAGAGCCTCATGCGCGAGCACATGGAGGAATACGCCAACTATGTCAAGCGACGCCAGCCGGCCTTGATGAACGAGATCGTAGGCTGGCACTGACCAGCGCCGCCTCCCGTCGCCGCTGGATCTCCTCGGCGGCCGCCGCGGGACCGGACGGTGTCGGGGGACGCCATGAACGGCGCGACGGTGTCGCCGACCACCGCCACGTGCTGCGCGAGTCCGACGTCTCGGACGGCGCGGAAGCCGCGTACCACACGTGTGATCTCGGCCCGATCCTCTCCCAACATCAACGCGAAGGCGACCGTGTCCGCGAGGTCGGCCGCCAGTGCCTGCGCCTTCGACCGCGTACGGCCATCACCACCGGCGTGCGCAAGCCGGGGCCGTCGATATCTCGTCCACGGTCTCGCGTACCTGGGCCAGCCGTTCGCTCGGCGGCGGGGCGGCAAGCACCGACAGCGAGTGCGCTCCTCAGGCGGTGCTCCACGGCGGGCGTAGCGGGGAGGCATACACCCAAGTGGTGGCCCGCGACGGCCAGCGTGGGAGCAGGCGCCGGCTGCCATTGCGGGACGCCGGGCATCAGCAGCGTGGAGTAGCCGCTGTCGGCGATACGGCGCACCTTGTCCCGCCACGTCGGCAGGTCGTCGTGAGCGGAGCAACGACCCCGAATCGGAATGGCGGGGGCAGCCAGGGACCATGGAAATCGCTCGCGAAGGCCCAGGCTCTCGACCGGACATGGATGCGTCTCCTGCGGAGCGGGGAACCTTGTGGCTTTTCCCTGGTACTTCCGATGAAGATTGCGGGAGGAGAGGCCGTATCACCCGGGAGGCGAGAATGCTGTTCAGGCGGGAGGTCCTTGAGGGGATCGCGGCCGGGCGGATCGACCGGGTGTTCCGGGTGTGGGCCAAACCCCCGGTCCGTGCGGGGAGTACGCGGCGCACCTGGGCGGGGGTCATCGTCATCGACTCGGTCACGGCCGTCACGCCCGAGGAGATCACCGAGGAGGACGCCGTCCAATCGGGCTTCAAAGACCGCGCGGCCCTGCTCACCGCCCTGTCCAAAAGCACCAAGCAGGGCGGCTACCACCGCGTCATGCTCCACCTCGGCGGTCCAGACCCCCGAACGGAGCTCGCCCGCAAATCCGACCTGACCGACCAGCAACTGGCCGACATCAAAGCCGACCTGGACGCCATCGACGCCCGCAGCCGCCGCGCCCCCTGGACCCGCGCGGTCCTCCGCCTCATCGAGGAAAACCCCGGCCTGCGCGCCCTGGACCTGGCCGAACGCATGGACCGCGACAAACTCCCCTTCAAGGCCGACGTCCGCCGCCTGAAGGCCCTCGGACTCACCGAAAGCCTGGAGACCGGCTACCACCTCTCCCCACGCGGCAAAGCCCTCATGGCCTACCTACGCTCCCTGCCCGAATGATCGCCCCTGGTACACCGCCCATACCAAAGCAGCAGACCGGATGAGCGACCGCCCGCAGGGTAGTCCGGCCGCAGATCCCCGTGGTAACGATGATGACCATGAGCGAGACGCCCATCCCCTACGCCGGCGGCCACGACGGTCCCAAGCGGGTTCTGCGGCTCCACACCCGCCGCGGGGTGGTCGCCAAGGCCGGCGTCACCATCGGCATCGACGGCTCTCACTACCACCAGCCTTGGGGGACGGCGGTTTTCGAGATCCCCGCGGACAGGCCAGTGCACGTCGCCGTGTCCCAGGGAAACGGTCAGATCGGTGTCGCCGCCACGGTCCTCACCCCTGACCAACCGGCTGAGCTGGAGTACCGCGGCCCTGCCGCCCTGTACCTGGCAGGATCCATCGGACCTCCCGGCACTGTGAAACAGCGGGGCTGCCTGCTCCAACTCGCGATCGTCCTTCTCGTGCCGCTCATCGCGCTAGTGCTCGTACTCGTGCTCGTGCTCGGACTCCTGTAGCGACGACCACCGTCGAGGCTGAGCCTTCGGTCAGGCGCGGCGGCCTCGATCAAATTCCGTGGAAGCCGCCAATGTCGCCCGTGTAGCTGGTCGGCCAGCTACCCACGGGTCCTTGTGCGCGGTACGTCGGGGGACTCGTCGTGCGCGGCTTCGGCAGGGGATCGGGCCGTCCGGAACGCTGCGCCGCCGAACGAATGGCGGTACGCAACTCCCACCACCAGTTGTCGCTTCCGGCATCGTCGTCCGGCCTTGAGTTGCAGAAACGGGCCAGCAGCGTCCCGTGCGGGTCGGCCGCGTCATACCGTTCCCACTGCTCGGTGGCGAACAGAAAAGCGGCCTTCCGCGAGTCATCGAAGGCGGAAGGAATGTAACCGGCGTCCACAGCGGCAGCGCGCATCTCCTCACGGAACAGGGCGCCCCTGCACACATCGTCACGCGCCACCGGATCCTCCAGCCGCCGCAGAGCCTGCTGGCACGCTTCGGTGAACTCCGGCGGCGCCTGAAGTCCAAGCCCGCGCTCCAGCGAAGCCACGACCCCATGCGGCCCCAGACAACGCACGACATGCGCAACCTGATCAGGCCGTTCCCTCAATAGGACGAGCAGTACAGCAGGTGCTTCGCAATACCATGGCGGCCCGCCCTCAGGCGGCGCCGGCAGCACAGGCAGGTGCGGATTCGCCTTGACCATCCGGTTGAGCAGGGTCGGGGCGCCATCTCTCCACAGCGGATACGGCCAGCGCTCATCACCCGGCCCGCTCTTGCCGCTGGAAATGCCTGCGGAGAACTGCTCGCTCAGGGCGCTCAAAAGCCTCGGGTCGTCCGTGCGCGCGAGGAGGCCCGACAGCGTTCCGAACCCATCGCCCTCGGGCGGGTCCGATTCCTCTTCAAGCATCGCGGCATGGATGAGCCAACCGGCCAGCGCATCGTGCGTCCCCGTGGACGGCGACGGCAACGGCGGTGCGGGAGCGAGCAAGAACGCCTCCACTCGCATGCGCGGCTCCTGCCCGGCACTCTCGACCGGCTCGAAAAGGAAGACGTTGACCGGAGGCGGCGTGGGCCGATAGCGCCCAACTCCTGGGAGGTTCCAACTGTGCGAGCGACCCGTCGCCTCCAAGTGGAGCTCGCCCAGCAGTTCCCGCAACGCGAACGGGTTCTCAGCGGCGAGCCGCGCCGTCCGCAAAGCGATCCTGGACGCACGACTACCTTCGGGCGCCGCCCACAGGGTACGGGCGAGCGCCTGAAACGCCCGAGGTCGGCGGGACATCAGCGAAGGTCCGAATCCACGAGCCAGCCGGTACCTCACCCAGACAGCCTGCATACAGGCCACCACGAAAAACTTCGCCGCTTCCACCGGAGCTCCGCTTCACTGATCACTGGTCACCGCAGGACATATACCCAGGCATCGCCACCGCCGCTATCAATGAGGTGCCTGATGGGCTGACGTCGAGCCGGTCACTACATATCTGCAGCGCGTGCTTGGCGTACCGGTATGCGGCTGCTGAAAGTGGAAGGGTTCGCCGGACCCGTCTCGGTGCAGGCCCTGGCGACTCCTGTACACCGCACAGCAGCTCGGCTGGCAAGATCAATTGCTTGACAAGGGCCGCCAGTTGATGACGCGGCGGCCAGGGGGAGGACGGCGGCGAACAGGTGCCCGTGGGCGCCGGCCGGAGTCGATGCCACGGCGGGAGATACGCGGGACGAGGCCGCGCCGACGCAGCCATTGCCGGGGCCGCCCGATCGACCGGATCGGGCCTAGTCAGTGATTCCTCCCTTCTACGCCCGGATGGAAGTGGCGCTGGCGATCGCGACGCTCGTCGAGCACGCGTGCTCGGCTCGTCCAGCACTGCCTGCGGTGAACAGGCGGGGCGCGGTGGAGCGGCTCACGCCGAACTCGCTGGTCAGCCCGTACACGATCGCCGTAGAACACCAGCCGATCGCCTAGCCAGGCCGTCCCGCCACCCTGCGGACGGGACGTGAACCGCCGGGCCAACGGGACGGCCAGCTCCTATAGCTCATCGGTAACCAGCCGACGGACAAGCTCTGATAACACCACAGTTCGGCATCACCCTGGCTGACCACTCAATCCACGTGGGACACGCTCTAGGGAAGCCAGATCGGCAGTGCGAACTGGTGGAGGGTGAAGCGCCTGTCCGGGGAAGACGGGGACCGCGAATCCGCCACCGGCAGCGGTCGCGTCCGGTGCGGGACGTGGGCCCGGAGGCCGTACTGCTGCGCTGGGCGAGCAGTGTGAGGACCTGGCCTGCGTTGATAGTGGGTCGATGGCGTCGCCGAGGCACCGCCTGGTCGGTGCTTCGCGGGTTACGGGCTCTTGCGTGAAGCTTTACCAGTGGGCGGCGTAGGCCAGTGCTGGCGTCGTCTTTGGGCTGGGGTAGGTGAACTCCAGCGGACTTGGGTGACTTGAGCCGTTGATCCGGTCAGCTTTTCTCCGTTGATCGACTTTCGCTGGCGGATACGGGCGGGACCTCAGGGAAGGTCTACCGGCGTGTACCCACGATCTCGGTGGGGTGGCTTCACCGCCCTCGCGGGCCTGTTGCTGGTCTCCGTTCCGTCCGCGAGCACCCCCGCGACGCCACGCTTGACGTCCGGCAGCTTGCCGGCGACCTCCGCGGCCAAGGCGGGGCCGCGGGGGCGGGCCGTTGGGGCGCGGTGCCTCGGCTACAAGGGCCTGGATCGGCTCAATCCCGCGGCCCAGGTCAGGGAGGGGAGGTTTCGCGCGGTCGGCCTTCCGCCGGCACGGGTGGCCGGTGGCGCACACGGCACGGACGTGGACTGGGCCGCCGATCCGTACCGCAACACGTCCTGGCGGCTGTGGCTGCATTCGCTGGCGTGGCTCGGCGGTCCGATCAAGGAGTACGAGCGGTCCGGCGACCGGGCCGCGCTCGACCAGGCCATCGGGATCACCCGGGACTGGCTGGCCGATCACGGGTCGGAACGCGACATGGATACGGGCGAGCGCAAGGCCGCTGAGGAGGCGGCCAAGTTCCGGCTGGCCACGCTGTCGTGCCTGCGCGGCCATGTCACCGGCCGCTGGCTGGACACGGCGATCGGCGAGCACGCCGAGTGGGTCTCCAGGCACTGGTCGGGGCCCTGGAACCACGGAACCGACGAGTCGGTGATCGTACTGTCGGCGGCCTGCCGGATCGGCCGCGAAGACCTGGCGAGGACCGCGTACCGGCGACTGCTGAGCACCGCCCTGCACCCGCCTGGTGCCGCCCGGCCCGGCATCGACGCGGAGGGAGCCGACAACGAGCAGTCCACCCACTACTCGATCTACAACCGGAGCCGGTGGCGGCTGGTGATCACGGTGATGCGCGACTGCCACCGCCCCGTTCCCGGCGAGCTGCGCCGCAGGCTGAAGCGCATGGACGAGTTCATCGCGTTCCAGTCCACCCCGGCCGGTGGCATGCTCCAGATCGGCGAATCCAAGGCGGCCAAGGTCTCCGATATCGCGCGTAAGGGCAACGGACCGCTGCGGTACGCGGCGACCAAAGGCAGGGAGGGGGCCAAGCCGAGCACCCGGGCCCGCGTGTACCAGGCGGGGTACGTGGTGGGGCGGTCGGGCTGGGGCGACGGTGGCCGTCCCTACGAGCGGGAGATGGCCTATACCGCCCGCTTCGGCCCCGGACGCTTCGCCCACGGCCAGGAAGATCACATGGCCCTGACCTTCTTCGCCCAGGGACGCGACATCCTCGTACCGAGCGGGCATGTCGGCTACAGCAACCCGGCGTGGCGGACGTGGCTGAAGTCCCCGAACGCGCACAACACGGTGGTGGTGCGGGACGCGCCGTTCCGCGACGGCACGGACACCGAGCTGACCGGGCACCGCTTCGCACAGGGCGGCGACTTCTTCCGCTTCACCGATACGGCGTTCAGCGGGACGAGGAGGACGCGGTCGGTGCTGGCCGCGTCCGACCCTGACGCCTTGCTGGTACTGGACCACGTGCGCTCGAACACGTCCCGCCCGGTCGAGCAACTGTGGCACCTGCCGCCCGATTTCGCCGCCACCACCGCCAACGGCGGACGCGACGCCGTTGCGGCGGCGGGCTCCACCCAGGTGCATTTCCTGCGCCTGCAAATCCCGCAGGATCCAGGGCGTACGAAACACGGGCAGGCGTTCGTCGTCAGAGGCAAGGACCCGCGGGGACAGGGCTGGGTGGCCCCCAGGCTCCGCACCATGATCCCCGCACCTGTGGTCGTCCTGCCCGCGAGGGGCGGGGACGTGCGCATGCTCACCCTCATCGCACCCGTCGACGGGCGGCAACGTCCGGCGGCCAAGGTCACCCAGCGCCGATCGGACGGGTCCCACCGGGTCGAGGCGACGATCTCCGGACGGCGGCTGGTCGCCGTGGTCGCCCAAGACGGCACGCTGCGCCGCCTTTCGTGATTCGTGCGGGTACGGCACTCCGACTGGGGCGCTGACCAGCTTGTCCTTGCCCGCCGTCCCCGCTCGGCGGCAACGCGAGCGTCCAGCGAGCTGGTTATGCCCCTGCCTCGGGCTGGCCCGGCTTGACTGGGTGCCGTGACAACGCAGGCCACCCCCTGGAACCTGCTGCCTTCCACTCCACCGCCTGCAACGACCGAAGCCACGCTGGCATGGCGGCATACGCCGTGTGGTCTGTTGTGGCATCGCGTACGGCCACACGCTGCCCCTCTCTGTCAGACTGCTGTGAGACATGGGACAGATGAGTCCTTCTAGTAACAAGCAGGGCGAGACAGGGCGAACGACGCAGTGACGATGACCCTCGCCGACCAGACCGCCATGACGACGCGGCAGGATGGTCGGGTGACCGACGAGCAGCGCAGCGACCAGGCCGGTCAGCGGCCCGGAGTGTCCCGGCGGCGATCCGACGTCCGTTACCGGCCACCGTAATCGCCGCCATCAACGAAGGACTCCGGCCAACTCTGAGACAGACCCCGGACGGTGGTGGAGACCACCACCGGGAGAGCGGGGTGGCGCCGGCGGCCGGCGGGGCGATCGCTGCCGCTAGTGTAGGCCCGTGACCAGAGACTTCACCGTGTTCGCCGCTTCTCCCAGTGATGGAGACGTCGTGGGCGAGATCCATGTGGAGTCTTGGAAGGCCGCCTACGCCGGGTTCTTCGAGCCGGAGTTCTTCGCCGAGGCTCTCAGGCGGCGCCGCCACAAGTGGCACGACGTGATCGCGGCGTCCGAGAACACGGTCTTGCTGGCCGCACTGGACGGACGTCCGCTCGCCTTCTCTTATCTGGGCCCCTCACCGGTGCGGCAGGGCTCGGCGGAGTTGTTCGGTTTCTACGGCCATCCCGACGGCTGGGGGAGCGGCATCGCGAAGGTGCTGATGGCCGCGTCCCTGAACAAGGCTCGGGAGGGCGGCTTCCAGCACGTTCATCTCTGGACGCTGCGCGACACGGTCCAGTCACGGCGCTTCTACACCAAGTGCGGTTTCACCGAGTCGGGGACGACCCGCGCTTACGATTTGGGCGACGGCAACCCACTTCAGCAGGTCGAGTACGAATTGATGCTCTCCTAACGGAGACGGCCGGGCCTCTGTCAGGGCAGCGAGTGGCCCAGCAAGCCCTGCTCCCTAGACCCAGTAGGTGCTGGTGTCCCGCAAACAGCCTTCCGCCACACCCGCGCGTGTACGCCATATGCGGTCCGGATCCGGACGTCAGGCACCATGCGTGCGCCTGGCTTCCATCCCTTGCGCCATTCCTTCCCGGTCCTTGTTGCGCAGAAAGACACCCGCTCGCAGTGCCTTTCCTCGCCAGTCTGTCCGTACGAAGCGAGTCGTCCGGAGGCCGGTGATCGCTCATACTGGAGCGGGCGCAGGGTGACGGGGCGGAGGCCGTGATGGGCGAAATCAAACGGGGCGTGGACGGGGCGCTGGTGCCGGTCGAGGTGGACGGGCAGACGGTGTATCTGTCCGCCGAGGAGATCGGCGGGCCCGGAGACGAAGAAGAGGAGATCGGCTGGCGTCCGCCGTCCCTGGATCAGGCGCTCGACGGCTTGATGGGCGTGGCGCGGACGGTGGGGTCCCGATTGCAGGACAGCGACGCCACGAGGGTGGCGGTCGAGTTCGGCTGCGAGTTCGTTCTGGAGTCGGGGTCGTTCATCGCGGTGCTGGGCAAGGCGTCCGGAAAGTCGGCGTTCAAGGTCACGTTGGAGTGGTCCAAGACGGAGACGTGAGCGCATGGGAGGCCCTCCTGCGGCGGGCGACGGTCATGGTGACGGCCGGCGGTGCGGAGGGGACCGGTTTCGTGGTCGCGCCCGGGCTGGTCGCGACCTGCGCTCATGTGCTCGCGCGGTGGCAGGAACCACCGCCGGACAGGGTGCACGGCCGGGTGGTCGCGCTGGACCACGAGGTCGAGCTTCGTCTCGAGGGGGTCCACTGGGTTCGGAGCACCGGGCTGGATCTGGCGTTGCTGCGGATCGTCGGCGACCCGCTGCCGCCGGTCCTCACCTCCACCGAACTCCGGACACACGATGTGTTATGGACCTTCGGGCATCCCGCCGGTCAGTTCCGGGGAGGCCAGCACGCCAGCTTCGCGTACCAGGGCGGATCGCGGCGCAGCACCGACGAGGTTCTCGAACTGCCCCGCGTCTACGGGATGGCGGTCGGCCCCGGTTACAGCGGGAGCCCTGTCGTCAACCTCCGTACCGGAGCCGTCTGCGGCATGCTCTCCACCTCGGACAAGAAGGGCGGCGCCCATCTCGTCCCCATCAGCGAGATCCTGGCCCGATGCGAAGGGGCCGCGCCCCGCCGGGACTGGCTGTCCGAGCTCACGGACGAGCAGCTCGCGGCCGGCGGCTGGAGGTTCCCCGGTCCGAGACTCGCCGCGTACCTGTCCGCCGTCGTGGCGCGTTCGGACGAGCATCCCTATCCCGGCGTCCTGCCGGGCGTCCGGCCGCCACCGCTCTCCCGGGTGTACGTGCGGCAGAACGCGCGGACGGTGACCATGCTCGATACCGACGCCCAGACCCCGGCGATCGAGATCTTCGAGGGTGATCGCGACGTCCTGCTCATCGGCGGTCCCGGAGCGGGGAAGTCGAGCCTGCTCCGCGTCGGCGCCTCCCGCCTCGCGCACGCATGGCTCGCCCGCCGGGAGACGGACGAGGACGGCCCGGGCCAGGGCATCGGCGTGCCGGTCCGCGTGCATGCCTCCGACATCGTCCACGCCCCTTCTCTGGACGCCCAGATGCTTTCGGCCGTCCAGGCTGATCTGGGCCCGCGGCTGCGCGAGTCGCCGCCGAGCGGATTCTTCAGCCGTCCGCCCATGCCCGGTGAGCGCTGGCTCGTGCTCGTCGACGGCCTTGACGAGGTTCTCGATCCGCACCGGCAACAGGACGTCATCGCCACGTTGCGGCACCACGGCACGGGTCCGTACCGGTTCGTCGTGGCCAGCCGCCCGTCGCCGGGAGCCGATCTGCGTGTCGCGGGCACGGTCGACACCTATGAACTGCTCCCGTTCAGCATCGATCAGCTTCACGACCTCGCACGCGACTGGTGCTCGGTCTCGGGCCTGCCCGAGCCGGAGCAGGCGGCCCGGGAGTTCGTCGCGAGAACCGAGGGCGGGCGGCTCTCCACGCTCGTGCGCAGCCCCCTGCTGGCCACGATGCTGTGCCAGTTGTACATCGCCGATCCACGCCGCCCGTTGCCCACCGGCCGTTTCGGCCTGTACGAGACCTTCGTCGACCTGCTTCGCGAACGCCAGTACACCGGCGACGCCGCGGGCGTGATCGCGCAGGCGCGCGAGGCACTGGAGCCGTACGGTACGGACCCCGGCGGCATCGCCGACCTCCCCCGGCGGATCTTCGAGGTCTTGCCCAGGCTGGCCCGCATGCGCTGGACCGACCGCGACGACCGGCCGCTCGCCGAGATCGCCGCCGACTGGCTCGGCGACCTCCGGCCTCCGGCGATGCGCGCGCCGGTCTGGGCGGAGCTCGTACGGGGCGGTCTGCGCCGCACCGGCCTGCTGACCGAACGCGGGGACGACCTGGTGTTCCTGCACCAGACGCTCACCGAGTTCCTGGCGGCCAAGGGCGTCGCCGACGACCGGGAGCGCAGCAAGCGCGAGTTCGAGCGGGCCTACGGCCGTCGCGGCACCAAGGTCCCGGACGAGTACCTGCTGCTCTCCTTCGACCTGTTCATGATCGCGGCCTGGCTCGCCCATCCGGAACGGGCCCCCGGCGTCGGCAGATTCCTGCACCGCCTGGCCAAGGGCCGCGAGCCGGGCCATCTCACCCTGATCAGCATGCTCATCGCGGACGGCGTACCGCTGCCGGAGGCGACGCTGCGCCTGGCGACGGCGCGGCTCACGCAGATCGTGACGGAATCCCCGTATCCGACGGCCACCAGCGTCCATGCGGGCCGGGCTCTGGGGGAACTGGGCGACCCGCTCGGCGCGGAGTACCTCTACCGGTCCGCGGACGAGTTCGATGACGTCGATGCCGCGCGGGCTCTGGCGAGCCTCGGCGACCCACGCGGCCTGGAACTTCTCAGAAGGTTCGTTCAGAGCGCCCCCGCCAAGGATCTGCCGCTCGACGCCGCACGTGCCCTCGCCGAATTCGGTGACCCGGTGGGCACGGAGGTGCTCGTCAAGGTGGCCACCGATCCGGACGGCTTCGGCCCGGGCAGGATCAGGGCCGCCGAGATCCTCCACGATGGCGGGGACCCGCGTGGCCTGGAACTGCTCACCGAGCTGGCCGCCGACCCCGCCCACGACGACGACTGGGGCTTCGAGGCACGTGTGCTCGCACGCCTTCGTCTGCCCCGCCACGCCGAGATCCTGACCGCGCTGGCCGACGGGCCGGACCACTGGATGCAGTACTACGCGGCAAGGCAGCTTGCCTCCCTGAGCAACCCCTACGGCTTGGAGGTCCTGGCCAGGCTTGCCGACACCGCGCCCAGCCGCGCGGCCCGCCGTAACGCCAAGAACGCCCTCGAAGTACTCCGCGAGGACCCCAACGCCTTCGGCGACCCCTGAACACGACCCTTGTTCGGCGACTGTTCAGACCTCAGCGCCGTACACGCTCAACACCGGCACCGGGGACGCCGGACGGGTCCGGTTCGGTACGGGCGGTATGGCGTGGCGGCAGTGAACGGATCAGAAGAGCGATGATCAGCAGTGAGGACAGCGCCCACCATTGGTGGGCGTTGGGCCATCTGAGCAAGTGAAGGTACGCGGCGCCCGCCCACAGTCCGGCGGCGGTGATGGCGGGCCAGGTCCAGCGTGTGGAACGGGCGATGAGGAACGGCATCGGCCACAGGAGGTACTGGGGTCCGAACCTGTAGGTGAAGATGAGGAAGGCCAGGATCAGCGCGAGCGTGAGATCGTCGGGCTCGGCCCTGCGCCACAGCCAGCCGATGACGAGGATCCCGGCGAGCAGCACCGGAGTGCCCACGGTGCCGAGAACGGGCGAGACCTGTTGGTGGCCCGCCGTCGCCACCGCCGTCCAGCCCCAGTCGCCGACCACGGGTCGTGCCGACAGCGTCCCCATCACCGTGGCCGGGAGCCGGTGCCATGACGTGTCCAGCAGCACCGGGCTGCTGAGCAGGGACGCGGCGGGAACGGCCGCCGTCCAGGCGAGCGCTGTGAGCCGTGGACGCAGGGCCGGCAGGGTGAGCAGCATGCCGGGGACGATCAGGGCCGTCCAGCTCGTCGAGGTGACCGCCAGCCCCGCCAGGATCCCCGCCGCGTGCGCGCGGCCGTTCCTGGCGACCAGCAACGCCGCCACGGCGAACAGCAGTGACAGAGGGCCGAACTGGCCGTGGATCGCGCTGACCATCAGTCCCAGCGGTGCGCACGCGTATTGGAACGCGCGCAGCCGGTGCTGTTCGCTGGCGAGCTTGCCGACCAGCGGGATGAGGGCGAGGTCGGCCAGTACCGGGACGATCCGGCCGCTGACGTTCCATGACAGCCCCAGCAGTTCCCCCGCTTCCTTCTGGGCGGCCAGCACGTAGGCCATGAACGGCAGGAAATGCCATCTGTTGTCACCCAGGGCCACGGCCGGATCACGGCCACCGAGTACGGCGTCGGCGGCGTTGGGGAAGTCCACGGCCAGGTCGTAGGGCTGCACCGGATCTCCGGAGGAGATCAGCATGATCGGTAGCCGGAGCGCCGCGCCGACGCCCAACGCCACCGGCAGGGACGGAGCCCACCCGCGCCACCCGGCCACCAGAGCCGCCGCCAACCCGGCCGCCAGCAACAGGAGCACCGGCAGCGTTTGCTGGATCATCGCCCGCCCACCCTCACGCTGATGGCCGGGCGCCGGGCCGTCCAGGCTGGACGGTCGTCATCGGCGGGTCCATCCAAGCTTCATCCGATCCTCACTGTCGGTGCGTGCGGGCGACCTCGTTCTGAGACGGCGAACGCCGTCCGGTCAGGTGCCCGGCCGGAGGGGGCGTGGCCAGCGTAATGGTGACCACGGTGACCGAGAAACCGATGGGGCGGCCGTTGCGGGCGGCGAGGCCCAGGACGCCGACGATGGCCGAGGCGCCGACCCCGAGTAGCGGGTGTTCGGGGAGGGGTCACAAGAAGCGCTGGGCCTCTTCGGCGATCTCCTCGCCATGGGCGAGGAACTCTTGCAGTCGTGCGGCATCGTCCTCCGGAAGGAACGGTGCCTCGATGGAGATCGCGTCCGGGACCCCCATGCGCACCGCCTTCTCCAGCCGTGCCAGGAGCGTCGCGCCCTCGCTGTCGATCTCCGCGAGCGCCCGTACGTGCTGTGGCCAGCGCAGGTGCAGGGCGGCGAGTTTGGCCAGTTTCCCCGCGGATGGGACGAGAACGCCCCGCGCCGTCTGTTCGTAGTGCGCGACGAACGTCAGGAACCGGAACAGATTGACGTAGCGCTTCACCGCACGGGCGTTGGGCCGGTCCAGTAGCGGCAGCGACGTTCGCAACGCCTCGTATGCCACGTCCGCGCCGTACAGCTCGGCGAAGACCCGGTTGAACGCGCGCATCGTCACGGGTTCCAGGGTCTCCCCGGTGCTCCCCAGGACTTTCGACTGTGCCTGCCGGGCCGCCTCCTGGAGCGTCGGCAGCGCCGGTCTGCTCTCGCGTATCTCGGACGCCAGCCGGTCGACGAGGTGACCGTCCTCGATCGGCTCGGCGAGCGGGTCCTCCGGGGTCTCCTCAAGGGAACGGTTCTGCGCGCCGAGGAGGTCGCGCAGGTAGCCGGGCATCCGGTCGGCGGGTGTGGTCGGTAGCCAGACCGGGAGCTGGACGACCTTTTCGAGGAAACGCCAGCCGAGGCGTTCGTCGGCCGGCGGCCGACCCGCCGGGTCGGCGTAGGCGGACGCCAGGTGGGCGGCGACCACCTGAGGTTCCATCGCCACGACGAACACGCAATGCGGGAACTCTCCGGCCATGAACAGGTTGAGCGCCTCGACCACTTTCGTGACCTGCGTGGGTGTGCAGCGGTCGAGGTCGTCGACGAAGACCACCAAGGGCCGCTGCTCGGTGGCGACCAGGTCGAGCACCCGCGGCACGTCCGCCTGAACGAGGTGCAAGAAGCCCGTCCGCGCCGCGTATCCGGGGTCGCGCGGGGCCGCTGACAGGGGTTCGGTGAGGGTTGATTCGGGTTGTTTGAGCAGGCGCTCGAACGTGCCCCCGGCCGCGCTGCGCAGGAACAGCCACCAGCGGACGGCGGCGCCCACGGCCAGAGCCGCGGCACCGCCCGAGAAGACCGCGGCCGACGCGCGCCGCAGCACCTCGGCGACCTGCGGCCAGATCCAGCCCGCGGCGAGCAGGCCCGCCGCTACGGCGGCCACCAGTACGAAGATCAGCACCAGCGGGAGAACGCGCTGCTGGAGCACGCGGTACGCGCGCCGGCGCACCTCCTCGGTGTCCACCCGGCGCAGGTTGAGCTCCAGCCAGAACCGTTCGCGGTCGGCGATGCCGAGCCGGCTGGTGACCTGCTTGATGATCTCCTGGGCGAGCCCGGCCCAGAGCTGCTCTCCGCTCTGATACATCCAGGGGTTGAACCAGATGGTCGGGCGCCATCCGTCATCGGCGTCCGGGACGGCCGTAGGCCGGGGGTCCGAACCGCCGGAGCGGGCACGGCGGAGGACGTCCCGGTTGCTCAGCCGGGCGCCGCCCCCACGGAGCCTGATCTTCGATCGCTCGCCCTTGTCGTCGGCGGGGTCGAGGTCCTCGCGGACCATCCGCATCAGGGAGGTCTTGCCCGCGCCCCACGGACCGGCGATCCCGATCGTCAGCGGAGGGACCGTGGTCGGGGATCGGATGATCGCGGCGATGGACGCCGCGTAGGGCTGTTTGCCGAGACGGTCGACCAGCGTCCAGAAGTCCCGGCTCACGGTCGGATCCGGCCGTACCGTGGCGCGCTTCCCGGCCGCCAGGCGCAGACGGGCGAGGACGACCTGCTGGATGCCCGGTTCCTCGGTGACCATCCGCTGCTGGGCGAAGGCGTGGACGACGGGGTCCGTGATACCGAACCCGTTGCCCTGGACCCGGATGAGGCCGGAGAGCCGCAGTTCGGTGAGCGCGGCGACGGCACGGGCGGGCGCGGCGTCCAGCAGCAGACCGGCGGTCTCGGCGGTGAGCGGCTCATCCGGCCCGAGCATCGGCGCGCGTCTGAACAGGGCCTGGGCGTTCGGACCCAACCTCGCGTAGCGGGCGGGCAGATCCTCGTTGTCCTGGTATCCGGCGGCCAGCGTTTCGGCCACTCCTGAAGAGGACATCTCCAGAAGCCGGCGACGCAGGTCGCGCGCGGTCGGCCGGATGGCCGGCTCTTTCTGGGTCGCCTCCCGGAGAAGTGTGCGCAGGTCGCCTGGTACGCCTTCCAGATCCGGCTCCGTATGCATGATCTGGTAGAACAACGCGGTGACATTGTCGCCGGAGAAGGACACGCGGCCCCGCGCGGCGAAGGCGACGGTGAGCCCCCACGCGTAGACGTCCGAAGCCGGGGTCGCCGGCTCGCCGTTGAGCAGTTCAGGCGCGAGATACACCGGTGTGCCGATCGGCCCCTTGGCCATCGTCGAGCGTTCGAGGTCGGCATAGCTGGAGAGCCCGAAGTCGACCACGCGCGGGCCGTCCGCGCCGAGAAGCACGTTCGAGGGCTTGAAGTCGCGGTGGACGATCCCCGCCTCGTGGATCCCGATCAGTGCCGTCGCGGTGCCGATCGCCAGGTTCACCAGTTCGTCGCCGCGCAACGGGCCGTCGGCGCGGACGCGATGGTCCAGGGACGGCCCGTCGATGAACTCGGTGACGACGAAGGGCTGCTCTCCGGTGACATCGGCGTCCAGGACCCGGGCCGTGCAGTACGGGGGGACCGAACGGCACGCCTGGATTTCCCTCGCCAGCCGCCGCCGGTTCTCCATGTCCGGATAGGGCTCGTCGAGGACCTTGATCGCGACCCTGTGCCCGGCGGGATCCTCCCCTAGATAGACCGTCCCCTGCCCGCCGCTACCGACACGCCCGGTCACCTTGTAACGGCCGAGCTCCGCTGGATCACCGAAAACGAGTTCGTGAACGGTCATGGTCCGGGCCACCCGATGGGACCGCGTGGAGGGTCATCAAGCTCCCTTTAACGTAAGCGCAACACGTACATTCGGTAACTCGTCGATAATCTCACGGGCGGTGCGGCCCTTAGCCCGTTCCTGCTCTACTGGCTCGATGCGGTCGAGCCCGCCGCTGGTCTGTCCTTCATGTCGGCGACGCCCTCGGCCGGGATAACACGCATGGGATTGACGACCGCGGGGCCTGGGCGTTCGCAACCGGCGGCTTGACTCTGCTAAGAATCCAGACTTCGTCCATGCGAGACACGGTGTTCTCAACCGCGATGACGCTCCTGGTGCCGCAGCATTAAAGAGGCCCGGCAGGCGCATGGGACGGCCGCTGGCCGGACGCCGCTGCGGTGGCGTTCAGGTGGAATGGCGGCGAGCGGCGGTGGGAAGGACCTCCACCAGGTCCGCCATGGTCAGCCCGGCCGCTGCGAGTACCACTTCCAGCTCCGCGATGGTGGCGTAGTAGCCGCGGAGGACGCCGTGCTGGCGGGCGCGCAGGATCGGCCGCCCGTCAAGCCGGATCAGCTCCACGTCCCAACCCCTGGGACCGACCCACCGTCTTCCCACACCAGTTAAGGCTATGACCTGGGAAAACGTGGTTCGTCCAAGGTGTGGGAGCCGATGGCGCGGGCGCGGGACGCGTGGGCTACTTCCAGGCGAGGCGTTGGTGTAGCAGGTTTTGCTGCGCGGGGTTGGTGGTGAGGGCCAGGGCGCGCTGGTCGGCGGCGCGGGCGGTGTCGGGCTGGTCGAGGGCGCGGAGCAGTTCGGCGCGGGTGGCGTGGAAGAGGGGGTAGCGCTCCAGCACCTTGCGGTCGGCCGGTGGAAGGTCGTCCAGGTCGGCCAGGGCGTTGCGGGGGCCGCCGCGTTCACCGGGGTGGTGACGCAGGGCGATGGCGCGATGCAGCCGGTGCACCGGGGACGGGGCCAGGGCCAGCAGCATGTCGTAGAGGACGACGATCTGGGGCCAGTCGGTGTCGGTCCAGGTGGGGGCTTCGGCGTGGCAGGCGACGATGGCGGCCTGGAGTTGGTAGGGGCCGGGACGGCGGTGGGCGGCGGCGCGTTCGAGGAGACGGGTCGCCTCGGCGATGGCCGCGTGGTCCCAGCGGGCGCGGTCCTGGTCGGGCAGCGGGACCAGGTTGCCGGCCGGGTCGAAGCGAGCGGGAGTGCGCGCCTGGTGCAGGCGGATGAGGGCGAGGAGGCCGAGCGCCTCGGGCTGCTTGGGCATCAGCCAGGCCAGTTGGGAGGCGAGCCATTCGGCGTCGCCGGCGAGGCCGGGGGCGTGCGAGCGGTCGCCGGTGCTGGTCAGGTAGCCCTCGTTGAACAGCAGGTAGATGACCGCGAGGACCTGGCCGAGCCGGTCGGGCAGGTCGGCGCCGGCCGGGACGCGGTACGGGATGCCCGCGTCGGTGATCTTGCGTTTGGCGCGGGTGATGCGCTGGCTCACGGTGGCCTCGGGCACCAGGAACGCCGCGGCGATCTGGGCGGTGGTCAGCCCGCACACGGTCCGCAGGGTCAGCGCGATCTGCGCGGTGCGCGGCAGCGCCGGATGGCAGCAGGTGAAGATGAGTTTCAGCCAGTCGTCGGGTTCGGCCGGTACCGGGCCGGTGAGCTGGGCGAGCTTGTCGCGGTAGGTGGCCTGGCGGCGGAGCAGGTCGATACCGCGGCGGCGGGCGGTCGTCAGCAGCCAGGCGTCGGGATGCTCGGGGATCCCGTCGACGGGCCAGCGGCGCAGGGCGGTCTCGACGGCGTCTTGGACGAGGTCCTCCGCGGCGGCGAAGTCGCCCAGCACCCGGACCAGGCACGCCGTCAGCCGGCCCGCGTGCTCGCGCACCACGCGGGCCAGCTCGGCGTCCACCCGCTCCCGCGGGCGATCGTGCGGCGGGGTCATCGGCTCGGTCAGGTGATCGGGCGGATCTCGACGATCGGGCAGGCCGGCCAGGACCGGGCGATCGCGATCGCCTCGTCCAGGTCGGCGACCTCGATCTCGGCGTAGCCGGATACGACCTCCTTGCCCTCCACGAACGGCCCGTCGGTGACGATGGCGTCCCCGCCGGTCAGCCGTACCGTGGTGGCGGTCTCGGCGGGCCGCAGGTGGGCGTGGTGGGTGATCCGGGCGGCGTGGTCGGCGAACCAGCGGCCGACGGCCTCGAACGCCTCCTGCCGTTGCGCCTCGCTCATCGCCTCCAGTTCGCGCCGGAACTCCTCGGTCTCGACGAACATCAGCACGTACTTCATGCTGCCTTCCTTTCCTGAATGATCGGGCGGTGGCCGGTCGAGGCACGGGACAGTGGCGCCAAGGCTCCTGTACGCCGGTGACGTCGATCGTGCCCTTCTCCTCAAAGACGAATGGGACGAGCCCCGATCCGACATCGCGTCGCACCCACTTCGTGAAGTCGGCGGCTGCGTCGACGGGCGGCCTGTTCGCTGGACCGGCCTCCGCCTCGTAGCGTGCGGCGTTCTAGTGAGAACGGGTTGATACCGAGCGTCGGTAGTCAGTTAGACTACTTAGCATGCCACGGAACATTTCGCAGCAGTGGCTCCATGGATTCCTGGACCTGTGCCTGCTGTGCCTGCTCGCCGATCGTCGGGACTACGGGAGGGGGCTGGTGGAGCGGCTCGCCGAGGTGGGCTTCGACGAGGTTCCCGGAGGAACCCTGTATCCAGCTCTCCTGCGGCTGGAGAAGCAAGGGCTTGTGCGGACGGAGAAGGAGGTCTCGCCATCGGGCCCTCCGCGGAAATACTACGAACTCACCGACCTCGGCCGGGCCACGATGCACGAGCGGCGCGGTGCCTGGATACAGTTCCGCGCTGCGATGAGCGCCGTGGTCGAGGCCCCGGCTGCGCGGTCAGGGAGAGAGTGATGGCCGACGACTGGGGGATGCTGCTTTTCCGGCACCTGATAGACGCCGGGATCGAGGAGGCCGAGGCCGGCGAGCTGACCGATGACGCACTGGCCGAGGCGGCGGCCGCCGGGGTCGAGCCCGGTTCGATGTACGGCCCGGCACTGACCTATGCGGGCGCTCTGGCCCGGACTGTGCGGCAGGCCACGAGGCATGCGGCGCCACCGCCGCGTCGGCGGGACGCGATCGTTCTCCGTCTGCGGAACGTGACCAAGCGCTATCGGCGACGCCAGGTCTTGCGTGAAGTGAATCTGGATCTGCGCGCGGGAGAGGTCGCCGCGGTCATCGGAGCCAACGGCTCGGGCAAATCAACGCTGCTCAACATATGCGCGGGGCTGACTCGCGCCTCGTCCGGGACGGTGCAGCGTACCGAACGGATCGGGTACGCGCCGCAGCACGAGGGGGTCGCGCCCCTGCTGACCCCGGCGGAGCACTTCAGGCTCTTCGGCGCCGCCTGCCGGATGAACCGCAAGGAGGCCGTCTCCGTCGGTTCCCATCTGGCCGCCCAGCTCGGGTGGCGTCCTCGGAGGAATGTGGTCGCCTCTCATCTCTCGGGTGGGACCCGGCAGAAACTCAACGTGGTTCTCAGCGAGTTGAACGGTCCTGACCTCATCTTGCTCGACGAGCCCTATCAAGGCTTCGACCAGGACTCCTACGTCGATTTCTGGGATCAGGTCTTCCGGTGGCGCAACGGAGGCGCCGGCGTGCTGGTCGTCAGCCATATGCTCCACGACCTCGACCGCGTCGACCATGTTCTGGAACTACAGCCGGTGGGCGAATCATGATGCTTCTGACCGTTGCCTCCATCAGCCTGCAGGAGATGATCCGCCGCCGTGTGGCTCTGCTGTTCGTCTTCCTTCTGCCGCTGGTGTTCTACGTGGTGCGCATCGACGTGCACTGGCAGGCGATCCGCTTCCTGTCCGTCGGTGTGGGCTGGGCGGTCGCGACGCTGGCCCTGTTCAGCCATGTCGGGGCGCGCCGCCTCGACCGGCGCCTCACCGTGATCGGAGCGTCGCCGACCGCCTTGTTCTTCGGCAGGCAGGCGGCGCTCGCGGCCGTCGGGGTGTTCGTCGCCGGGGTCTACTTCGGGCTCGTCGCCGTGACGCAGGAGGATCTGCCGCACCTCGCCGGAGTGGCCTTGCTGCTGGTGACGACCGTGCTGATCGGCGCGCCGCTGGGCGCCCTCGTCAGCCTCGTCATCTCCCGGGAGCTCGAAGGCGCCCTCGCGCTGCTCTCCATCATGGCCCTGCAACTCCTGGTCGACCCCGCGGGCGCGGCGGCCAGGCTGCTGCCGCTGTGGTCGACCCGAGAACTGACCGCGTACGCGATTCAGGGGCACGGTTCCGGCAGCCTGAGCAGCGGCACGATCCATTTCGCGCTGATGATGGCGGCGTGCGTGCTCATCGGCTGGGGCGCCGGCGTTCTGCGGCTCAGGGCCGTCCGTGTCAGCCCGGTGCCCGTGCAGGAATCGCCCCATGCCGCCTTGAAATGACGCGACGCCGGCCTGTGGCCGGGTCAGGGGAGGGGTTCGCCTCGTTCGAGGGCGGTGATCTGGGCGAGGCGGTGTTGGTGGCGGCCGCCCTTGAACGGGGTGGTCAGCCAGAGGTCGAGGAGTCGCGCGGCCGTTTCGTGGTCGAGCACCTTGGCGCCCATCACGATCACGTTGGCGTCGTTGTTGCCGCGGGAGATCTCCGTGGTGAACCGGTCATGGCACAGCCCGGCCCGGATGCCGGGGATCTTGTTGCAGGCGATCACCTCGCCCATGCCGCTGCCGCCCAGCACGATCCCGCGGTCGGCGCGGCCGTCGGTGACCCGCGCGCAGACGTCCGCGCAGAGCGGCGGGTAGTCGACCACCTCCCCGTCGCCGTCGTGCGCCCCGCGGTCGTCGACCTCGTGGCCCTGGGCGGTGAGCAGGGGTATCAGGTGGGCCTTCAACGCGAGCCCGTTGTGATCTGCGGCGATGGCGATCCGCATGGTCTGCCCCATATTGGAACGATAGCAAACCATCAGACCAATGTGACCGGTGTCGCAGGCGGTTCTGCGCTGGTCCATGGCCTGGCCCCATTACGATTCTTGTAGAGGGGCCCGGTCGCGCTTCGGTTGAAGTACCGTCGCATTGGTCAGACCATTATGGGACGTCCGGGCACCGGACCCGAATCGTGGAGGATGCCGGTATGGCACCAGGACCGCCGGAGTCGTCTGGCGGCAAGAGCACCGAGGACCTGTTCAGCCCGGTCAGCGTCGGCCGCATCTCCGAGGTCATCGTCGAGCAGATGCGGTTGCTGATCAGGGAGGGCAAGCTCGTCCCCGGCGACCGGCTGCCCAGCGAGCGCAGCCTGTGCGAGCGGTTCGGGGTGAGCCGTGTCACCGTCCGCGAGGCGCTGCGCGTCCTGGAGGCCAGCGGGCTGGTGGAGATCCGCGTCGGCGCCCGCGGCGGCGCCTTCGTCACCAGTCCGTCCAGCGAGCGGGTGGGGGAGGGGCTCGCCGAGCTCCTGGCCCTGGCGCCGATGACCGGGAGCGACGTCACCGAGGCCCGCATGGTCTTCGAGCTGGGCATCCTGCCGCTGGTGGTGGAGCGCGCCACCGAGGAGGACATCGCGGATCTCCGGGCGCTCGTCGAGCAGGGCATGGACGCGCTGGAGGACGGCTCGTACACCATGGACATGTCCGCGGCGTTCCACGTGCGGGTCGCCTCGTCCACCCACAACCCGGCCATCGAGATGCTGGTGCAGAGCTTCCACGGCCCCTTGCTGATGTCGCTTCAGCAGGCGCAGGTCGCCGCTCCCCTGATGGGCGCGCGCGGCGCGCACGAGCACTACGAGCTGGTCGCGGCGATCGAGCAGCGCGACCTCGAACGGGCCCGTGCCATCATGACCCGCCACCTGCGGCGGACCGCCGACCGGCTCGCGGAGGCGAGCGCGGAGGGATCGGACGCGGCCCCGCCGGAGGGCTCCGCCTGAAGCCGGCTCACGCGCCGAGGCTCACGCGCCGAAGACCAGCGACTTGATCGTGACCGGTACCGTGCCGGACGGGTGCCGGACGCGGCCGATGTCGATGTAGTCGAAGTCCCGCAGGCTGAGGCCGTCGATGACCAGGAGGTCGGTGCCGACGGCCAGTTCCTCGCGGAGCAGCCGGCCGAGCGTCATGGCGACATCCCCGTCGAGCATGACGTAGACCGGCCTGCCCTGCGCGATCCGGTCCGCCAGGCCGTCCCGGATGCCGGTCGCGAAGGGCAGGAGCCGGTCGTAGCTCGGCGGCCCGTCCCATGACATGGCCAGGACGACGTCCGCGCCGGACAGGTCGGCGTCCAGGGCGACGAGGCGGCGGCGGATCGCGTCCGCCACCGCCGCCGGGTCGACCGTCTCGCCGGGCCGGTGGTCCGGCCGCACGACCTGGAGGTTGCGCCGTGGCAGGAGCGCGCCGGGGTCGGTGACGCAGCCGGTGTTCCCGCTGAGCTGAACGCTGTACTCGGACGCGCCGAGCGCGGTGGCGCGGATGCACTCGCCCGGCGGCAGCAGCGGGAAGGGCAGGGCCCCGGAGTCGACCCGCCGGCGCAGCGCCCGCCCGAGCCCCCGGCCGAGATCGCCGAACCCCCGGTCCTCCCTGCCGTAGACGTACTCGGCGACGCCGCCGGAGAACATGACGCCCTCGATCGGCCCCGTCTCCTCCAGCGGCTCGGTGAGGTACAGCTCGGCCACGTCGTCGGGGAGCGGGCGGGCGGTGAGGGCCGCGACGAGCGCGTCCGCCATCGTCTCGGTCACCGACTCCAGGTCCTCGGGACGGGCGAGGTCACCGGGCTCCCACGCGTACCCGGCACGGGCCGCGTGCCGGCGCCCGGCCGGGTCGAGACGGACGACGCGGTCCCGCTCGTCCACGACCAGCAGCCGCCCGCCGACGGCCAGCGCGGAGGTCGTCACGGGCCTGCCGTGCTCCAGCACCGCCAGCTTGGTCGTCCCGCCGCCGATGTCGATGTTCAGGACGCGCCGCCCGGTGTCGTGGGAGACCCGCGCCGACCCCGAGCCGTAGGCGGCGAGCATGGCCTCCATGTTGTGGCCCGCGGTCGCGGTGACCAGCTCGCCCCCGCGCTCGGCGAGGACGGTCGCGATGGCCTCGGCGTTGCGGCGGCGCAGCGCCTCCCCGGTGAGGATCACCACCCCGGTGTCGATGTCGGCCGGGCGTATGTTCGCGGCGCCGTACGCCCTGTCGATGATCGCCCCCAGCTCCTCCGCGTCGATGCGCTCGGCGCTCGCGTACGGGGTGAGCGCGACCGGCGAGCGGTAGAGCGTCTCCCGGCGGACGACGATGTAGCGGGTGGTCAGGCTCTCGCCGATCCGCCGCAGCCGCAGGCGTGAGAACAGCACCTGCGTGCCCGACGATCCGATGTCGATGCCGACGCTGTGCAGCGTGACGTTGTCCTGCTGCCAGATCGGGTTGTCCTCGAGCGGGTCCAGCGCGTCGTCGTCGTGCTCGTGATCGTGGTCCGGGACGTACGTCGAGTGGACGGCAGCATCGTGCGAAGGGGGCGGGGTCACGGCTTGGGCGGCAGCGTTTCGAGCTCGGCGGTGTACGCCTCGTCCATCCGCGGTTCGAGCCCGTGCTCGGCGAGCGCCTTGCGGAAGGTGTCCCGCACGAACGGCGACTCGTCCGCGTAGTCGATCTGGTCGCCGCCGATGCGCCTGCTGATCCATGCCTTGGGCACGCCCTGGGCGTTGCGGATCGCGACCCCCTCGTGCTTGAACGCCAGGTAGCGGGCGGGCTCGGGGCCGGTGTTGAAGTGCTGGTGGAACCACATGTTCGGCGGGACGATCAGCGTCCCGGGGCCCCATTCGTAGCGCCGCGGTTCCTCGCCCTCGGGCCACATCAGGCTGTAGCCCGTGCCCGTCAGGATGATGACGTGAGCTCCGGGGCCGTGCCGGTGGCCCTTCTTGTAGGTGGCCACGGGGAATTGGGAGATGTGGCTGTTCATCGATCCCTTGGCCATCGAGAAGCGGATGTGCCCGCCGCCCGCGCCGCGTTCCTTCGCCTCCACCAGCGGCAGGTTGGCCGCGTCCGCGACGAAGTTGGTGTCCAGCAGCAGCCCCTTCTGCTCGCCCTTGGGGGAGAAGTAGTCGGGCTCCCCATCGAACCGGCCAGGGAAGTCCCGGGCCGTGCCGAACACGAAGTCGACGTCGTCGTAGAGGTTGAGGACGGGCGGCAGGTTGGTCGAGGCGACGAACCGGGCGGCCTTCAGGCCCGAGCCGTTGAAGTGCTGGTGGTGGGTGTTGAGCGGGATGGCGAACAGCGAGCCGGCCTGCCATTCGAAGGAGACCTCGGCGCCGGCGTCGTTCCAGACGCGGGTGGAGCCCTGGCCTTCCAGGATCAGGATCATCTCCTCGAACAGCTGCCGCTGGGGCGCCAGGCTCCCTCCCGCCGGGATCTCGCAGACGTAGCAGTCGTTGGAGGTACGGGTGGCCTCGTGGTTGATGAACACGCCGCGCCCGCCGCGCCGCTCCCATGGCTTGAGCTCGACCGTGCGCAGGTCGGGGACGTAGTGGGCGGCGATGATGTCCAGCCCCTCCGCCGCCACCCAGCGGGTGTAGGGGGAGTCCTTCTCGGTTCTGAACTTCGCCGCCAGTTCGTCCTGGACGAGCGCGTTACCGTCGGCCATACCCTCCCCTTTGATCAGACTATTGGTAGGACCATAATGCCCTTCTGTGGCGCTGTCAACGGTCGGCGGCCCCGCCCGGCCACCGTCCGCGGCCCTGGTCGGCCACCGCCCGCGCGCCCTCGGCGGCGGCCTTCGGGTCGAGGTAGCGCCCGCCGCGCCGCACCGGCCGCAGGTCCGCGCCCAGGTCGTAGCGCAGCGGGATGCCCGTCGGGATGTTCAGCCCCATGACCTCGTCGGGGCGCAGGCGGTCGAGGTGCGCGACCAGGGCCCGCAGGGAGTTGCTGTGCGCCACGACGAGCACCGTGCGCCCGGCGCGCAGATCGGGCACGATCGCGTCGTACCAGTAGGGCAGGAGCCTGGCCATGACGTCCGCCAGCGACTCGGCACGCGGCAGGAGGCCACGGGCCAGCCCCGCGTAGCGCGGGTCGCCCGCGACCTCCCACTCGTCGTCCGGTGAGATCGGCGGTGGCCGCCCGTCGTACGAACGGCGCCAGCGCCGGAACCGGTCCTCCCCGTACTCGCGCAGGATCGCCGCCTTCTCCTTGCCCTGGAGCGCGCCGTAGTGCCGCTCGTTGAGCCGCCAGTGCCGGGAGACCGGGATCCAGACCCGCCCCGCCGCCTCCAGAGCGATGCTCGCGGTGCGCACCGCGCGCGTGAGCAGCGAGGTGTGGACCACGTCCGGCGGCAGCTCCGCCTCACGGAGCAGCAGGCCGGCGCGGCGTGCCTCGTCCTCCCCGTACGGCGTGAGATCGACGTCGACCCACCCGGTGAACAGGTTCTTGGAGTTCCATTCGCTCTCGCCGTGGCGGAGGAGGAGCAGCGGTCCCGGGTCCGAGGCCATCAGATCACCGCCGACTCCAGCGACTCGGGAGCGAAGAGCTCCTCGGGCGTCCAGAGCCGTTGGGACAGTCCCTGCTCGTGGTGGTAGCGCAGGAAGGTGGACAGCGTCTCGCGGTCGCGCTCCAGCCCGTACGACCAGAAGTCGGCGCCCAGCAGCTCCCGCGCCTCCTCCAACTGCGGAATCAGCCACGGAAGCATGAACCGCAGCGCGGAGGTGTCGTAGACGCGCGCGTACGCCTCGTCCTTCGCCGCCAGCAGCGCCTTGTAGAGCGACTGGGCGACCCACGGATGGCGCTCGTAGACGTCCCGCCGGATCACCACCACATGCATGATCGGGAAGATGCCCGTCGCCGCGTAGTACTCCTTCTCGGCGGCGACGACGTCGGGGAACACCCGCCGCACGCGCGGATCGCCCGCGACGAACGGCCCCGGGACACGCGGCGTGCACAGGGCGTCGATCTCGCCCTCGGCCAGCATGGACGCGAGCGTCCTGTCCTCGGGGATGGCGCTGATCCGCACCGAGTCCGGTAGCCGGACGCCGGCCTTCTCGATCCGGCCGGGCGTCTCCTGCCCGCCCGTGCGGTACTCGACGGAGTCGAACGGCACGCCGTGCCGGTCGCCGAGGATGCCGCGCATCCACACGCAGGCCGTGAGCTGGTACTCGGGGGTGCCGACCACCTTGCCACGAAGGTCCTCCGGGGCGGCGATGCCCGCGTCGGCGTGGCAGTAGAGCGACCCGTGCCGGAACATGCGGGACGGGAACACCGGCAGCGCCACGAAGGGCGACCCGTCCGGGCCTCCCCTGTCCAGCGAGAGCACATAGGACGACAGCGACAGCTCCGCCACCTCGAACTCCTGGTGCCGCATCATGCGGAAGAAGGTCTCCTCCACCGGCAGCCGCAGGTAGGTGAGCTCGATGCCGTCGGGACGGATCGTCCCCTCGCTCAGCGCCCGGGTCCGGTCGTAGTCACCGCACGCGAAAGTGAGACGCAGCGGGGCCACGGTCACCTGCCTTCCTCGGTCAGCCGCGCGTTCAGGCGGGGGTAGACGCGCCGGGCGTTGCCCTCGAAGATCCTGTGGCGGTCCTCGCCGGAGAGGCCGGCCGCGTCGAGGTAGCGCTTGGTGTCGTCCCAGCCGCTGCCCGTCTCGGGGTTCTCGCCGCGTACCGCGCCCAGCATCTCGGACGCGAACAGCAGGCCGTCGGCCCCCACCACCCGGCACAGCAGGTCGATGCCGGGCTGGTGGTAGACGCAGGTGTCGAAGAAGACATTGGTCCCCACCAGCGTCGCCGGGTCCGGCCGGCCCATCCGGACGGCGAGGCCCCGGTAGCGCCCCCAGTGGTAGGGCACCGCCCCGCCGCCGTGCGGGATGACGAGGCGCAGGGTGGGGAAGCGGTCGAACAGATCGTCCTGGACAAGCTGCATGAACGCCGAGGTGTCGGCGTTGAGGTAGTGCGCGCCGAGGGTGTGGAAGGCGGGGTTGCAGGACGTCGAGACGTGGATCATCGCGGGGACGTCCAGCTCCACCATCGCCTCGTACAGCGGGAACCAGTACGGATCGGTGAGGGGCGGCGACGTCCAGTGGCCGCCGGACGGGTCGGGGTTGAGGTTGCACCCGACGAAGCCGAGCTCCTCCACGCACCGGCGCAGCTCGGCCACCGAGTCGGCCAGGGACCCGCCGGGGGTCTGGGGGAGCTGGCAGACCCCCGCGAAGTGCCGCGGGAACAGCTCGGTCACCCGGTGGACGAGGTCGTTGTTCACGCGCGCCCACACCCGCGCCGTGTCCGGGTCGGGCACGTGGTGCTCCATCGCCGAGGCCCGCGGCGAGAAGATCATCAGATCGCCGCCGCGCTCGCGCAGGACCTTCAGCTGGTTGTTCTCCACGCTCTCGCGGATCGCGTCGTCGGCGATGGCAGGCGGCTCGGGGGCGGGGCGGGAGGCGTCCTCCAGGCGCGCGAGCTGCGCCTCACGGAAGGCCCTGTGCTCGACCGGGCTGGTGGTGTAGTGGCCGTGGCAATCAATGATCATCTGTGCTCGTCTTCACTCGTCCGGTGTTCGGTCGACGTAGGTGAGCCCCTTGCCCTCCAGGCGCTCACGCATGGCATTGACGTCGAGGCCGAGTTCACCACGGGCGTAGCGTTCGCGCAGCGCCGCCTCCTTCCTTTCCCGCGTCCGGGCGGCCTCGGCGACCTCCGCGGCCCGGAGGCGCGGCACGACCACGACTCCGTCGTCGTCGGCGACGACCACGTCTCCGGGCTCGATGTGCTGCCCCGCGCACACCAGGCCGAGGTTGACGTCGCCGAGGGTCTCCTTCACCGTTCCGAACGCGCAGACGTACCGCGACCACACCGGGAACCCCATCCGCTGGAGCTCGGCGACGTCGCGGCAGCCCGCGTCGATGACCGCGCCCCGCACGCCGCGCGCGGCGACCGATGTGGCCAGCAGCTCGCCGAAGTAGCCGGCCTCCGAGGGGGACGTGGGCGCGACCACCAGGACATCGCCCTCCTGGCACAGCTCCACCGCGACATGGATCATCCAGTTGTCGCCCGGCGGCACGCTCACCGTCACCGCGGTGCCCGCGATGTGCGCGCCCGGGTAGACGGGACGCAGGGCGGGGGAGAGCAGCCCGGTACGTCCCTGCGCCTCATGGACGGTGGCCACGCCGTACCGGCCGAGCTCGTCGACCGCCTCCCTGCCGGCGCGCGGCGGGTTGCGCACGACGACGCTCATGCCGTGTCCGACCAGGGCAGAAGCGACACGTGGATCACGTCGTCGGCCCCCTCGCCGCCCACCGTCCGGATGGCCAGGTCGGCGTCGCGCAGCCCGAAGGCGTGCGTGCTCAGCTTCTCCAGGGGGAACCGGCCGGACGCGAGCTGTTCGAGGGCGAGCTCGCAGGAGCGGTAGCTGTGCCCGCGGGCGCTCTTGACGCTGATCGACTTCTCCGTGACCTTCTTCAGCGGGAAGTCGGGGAAGGCGGCCAGCTCGCCCTGCACGACGATCGTCCCCTCGCGCCGCTTGAGCGCGTCGATGCCGAGCAGGATCGGGGCGGTCCCGGCGCCGGAGGTGCAGTCCAGCACGACATCGACGCCGCGCCCGCCGGTGATCTCCAGAACACGCCGCAGGGGGTCCTCGCGGGTGATGTCGATGACGTGGTCGGCGCCCAGCTCCCTGGCCAGCGCGAGCCGCGCCGCGTCCCGCGCGGTCCCGGTGACGATCACGAGGGAGGCGCCCGCCTGCTTGCACGCGACGACCTGGGAGAGCCCCTGCTGTCCGGGGCCCTGGACGAGAACGGTCGAGGCGTACCCGACCCCGGCGGTGAACAGCGCCCACTCGATGCCGTTCGACAGCGGCGTCACCAGCCCCGCCAGCTCCGCCGACACCCCGTCCGGGACGCGGTGCGTCACCGAGTTCCAGGGCAGGTACAGGTATTGCGAGAAGCCGCCCCACAGGTTGTAGGGGTTGTTCGCGGAGGTGTAGCCGTAGCGCAGCGCGTCGGCGTTGGTGCGCCAGTCGGTCGCCTCGCAGTGCCGGTACTCGCCCGCGTGGCACCACTCGCAGCGGTAGCAGCCGACGTAGTGCTCGACGAAGACGCGGTCCCCCTCGACCAGGCCCTTGCGCTCGGTGAACGCCCGTCCCGCCTTGGCGATGACGCCGACGTTCTCATGGCCCATGATCACCGGATCGGTGAACGGGGGCCGGGCGTACATCTTGACGTCCGTCCCGCAGATCCCGGCCACCTCGACCCTGAGCAGCGCGCCGTCGTCGGGGATGTCCGGCATCGGGAACTCGCGCAGCTCGGTCGTGCCCGGCCCGGTCCTGACCGCGGCCAGCACCTGCTCCGCCATGCCTTCTCCTTCCTCTGTGTGGGCTCGTCCGGTCTGGGCCGGCCCGGCCTAGGCCCGGTCCAGGAAGCGCAGCACCTGGGCGGGGGCGGTCGATTCGGTCTGCTCGGCCACCGGGACGTCCCAGTACTCCGCTCGGGGAAGGCATTCCTGGAGGTAGCGAGCGGCCGAGGGCGCGTGCGAGTCGTCCTCTCCCGGGACGATGAGGGCGGGGACGTCCAGCCGCAGCAGGTCCTCGGGTTCCGCTCCGGGTACGGTGTCGCGGTCGTACAGCAGCCGCGCGATGCCCTTGACCAGGATGCGGTAGCGGCCCGGGTCCTGCCGGGCGTACTCGTCGGCGAACGCGGCGTCGTTGCGCAGCGCGGGAGCCCAGGGGCCGACCCGGGGATCCTTGGAGAACCCCTGGTCGGAGTTCTTGACCAGGGCCAGCACTCCCTCCAGGCCGTGCTCGTCCACGTAGGCCAGATGCCGGTCGAACCGGTCGTGCTGCTTCATGCGGTACTTCACGCCGCCCGCGGGCGAGAACAGCACCATGCTCAGGGTCCGCTCGGGACGGGCGACCGCGAACGCGGCGACCGTGGAGCAGCCCGCGCAGCCGCCCATCAGATGCGCCCGTTCGATACCGAGATGATCGAGCAGCCCGGCCCCCTGCGCCGCGTAGCGGTCCCAGCCGAGCCGCTCCAGCCGCCCGCCGGACTCGCCCGCCTCCCGCCGGTCGAAGACGATGCAGGTGTACCGCTCGCTGAGGTGGTCGAGCAGCCGCAGGCGCCGGTAGATCCCCAGCGTCCGCCAGTTCTCCCGATGGGCGTCGAACCCGCCGGGGGAGAACATCAGCAGCGGGGGCCCGGAGCCGATCACCTCGTACCTGGTCGGTATCCCGTCGGCATGGGCGATGGGCATGAACGTGCTCTCCTTGGCAGTCGGTCGGCTTGCGGGTGGTCAGCTTCCGGGCGGGACGGGGACGCCGCCCGCGATCTGGCGGGCGGCCCGCACGTCCTCGGCGTACGAGCTCAGCGCGTCCAGCGTGATCCGCGCGACGTTGGCGTAGGTGTCGGGAGGATCGTCGATGGCGGACGCGGCGTAGCCGATGGCGGCGTGCGCCATCCGCATCCGGCCGTCCAGCCACGGGCCGCCGCCGAAGCCGCCGACGACGGGGATGGACACGGCCTTCGCCACCGCCGCCCCCACCACCGGCCCGGAATTGGTGAAGTTGAGCAGCGCGGCGCCCGCCTCCTCCAGCCGCTCGGCCTCGGCGATCAGCGCGTCCTTCATCTCCACCGGCACCTGGTCCGCCCTGGACGGGACGGAGCTGTACTCGACCCCGTACCGCAGGGCCGTCTGCGGTGTGATCCCGAACTGCGCGAACACCGGGATCCCCGCCCGGGTGATCGCCCTGACGGAGTCGAGGAAGTCCGGGGCCGCGTCGAGCTTGACCATGTCGACCCCGGCCTCCTTGACGAACCGGATGGCCGCCCGCACGGCGCTGTCCGTGCCCTCCTGCAGGGGACCGAAGGGGAAGTCCGCGCTGAGCAGCGCCCGGCTCACCCCGCGCCGCACCGCGCGCGTCACCAGGATCATCTGGTCCATGGTGACCTCGAACGGGTTCGGGTCGCCCCACAGGTTCACGCCGACGGTGTCGCCGACCGAGACCAGGTCCACGCCGGCCCGGTCGGCGATCCGGGCGATCTGGTAGTCCCAGGCCACCACGCCGACGATCTTCCGGCCGCCGTCCTTCATCTCCTGGAGCGCGCGGAGCGTCACCTTTCCCGCGGTTCCGCCCGGCATCGCGGGCCTCCTCTCTCAGACCCGAATCTCAGACCCGCAGCGCGGTGAGCAGTTCGTACACGTCGCTCTCGTCCGCGGACAGCAGCAGCACCCGGGCGTGCGGGCGGAGCGCGGCGACGGCGTCGTCGGCCTCGAAGCCCTCGCCGAGCACGATGCCCGCGGTCATGATGGCGCGGGCGCCGCACTCGCGGCCGATCGCCGCCGCGTGGGCCCTCCCGGTGTCGTCGGTCGCGAGGACCACCACCACGTCGGTGTCGGTCAGCAGGTCCACCAACGCCGCGGGCGCGCCGTCGAGCTCGCGCAGCGCGACCGCTCCCGCGCCGTTGACCGGCCCGTGGTCCTCGCAGGTGAAGAACCTGGCCTTGGCCCAGGGGCCGGCGGCGACACGGCGGGCGACGGACGCCGCCCGCTGGTCCAAGGCGATGATCCGCGCGTTCCTGGCGGGGGCGATGTCGCCGTCGATGCGGTAGCGCGCCTCGTCGGCGGAGGCCGCCCACGCCGACTCGCTGGAGTAGGCCGACAGCGACGCCATCTCAGACCGACGCCTGGGGGGTGCCGGGCGTCGCCTTGACCGCGTCGCGGCAGGCGTCCAGGAACGACTCGGCCTGCGGCAGCACGACCGCCGCCGAGCGCACCCGGTGGTGCGCCGGGTCCACGCCGGGTGGCGTCACGCCTTCGTCCCGCAGCGCGATCGCGGCCTTGCGCAGCTTCTGCCGGGCCTTGATGATCCCGCTGTCGGCCGGCACGAGCCGCTCCTTGGTCCGATCCACGATCGGGCCCATGCTCTCCTGGACCGAGGCGTCCTGCAGGGCGATGCCGGCCACGCCGGAGTAGGTCTCGCCGCGCTTCTGCGCCTCGCGGTCGATCAGGTAGTCGTTGTCCATGTTGGCGACGGGACGGTAGGTCCCGGGGATGTTCTTGCTGTGCACGCCGTGCCCGTCGATCATCGCCTGCCGCTCGGCGTCGGTCAGCGCGCGGACGGGGTGGTAGTCGAAGGAGTAGGTCCAGCAGTTCTCGTCGTCGATCGGCACCCAGAAGTGGCCGTGCACCGGGTGGTCGCCGCGGGGCGGCACCATCGTGAACGCCGGCATCACCCAGGGCGTGATGCGCCAGTAGTACTTGCCGTCCTCGGCGTTGCGGCGGGCCCCGACGAACAGGCCGCCCTCGCTGTCGGCGACCTCGAAGAACGGCTTGGTGTCGTTCAGGTTGTACTCGTTGCCCTTGGCGCCCTTGAACAGGGGATCGTTCTTCAGGCCGCCGGAGTGCAGGAACGTGACGTGGCTGGAGTCGATGCCGCCCTCGAACGCCTGCAGCCAGTTGCACTGCTGCCACCGCTTGGAGGTGTAGGTCTGCTCCGGGGGGACGTGCAGGAACTCGAACTCCGGCAGGTCCGGCCGCCGGGCCGGGTCGCCCATGTGGGTCCACAGCACGTCGCCGACCTTGACCAGGGGGTAGGAGGTCAGCTTCACGTTCTCGCAGAAGCTGCTGTTGTCGGCCTCGGACGGCACCTCCACGCACTGGCCGGTGACGTCGTACTTCCAGCCGTGGTAGGGGCAGCGAAGGCCCGACTCCTCGTTGCGGCCGAACCACAGGGACGCGCCGCGATGGGCGCAGAACTCGTCGATCAGGCCGTACCGCCCCTCGCTGTCGCGGAAGGCGACCATCCGCTCCGACAGGAGCTTCACCCGCACCGGCGGGCAGTCGTTCTCTGGGAGCTCCTCGGCGAGCAGTGCCGGAATCCAGTACTGCCGGAACAGCTCGCCCATCGGCGTCCCGGGGCCGGTCTGGGTCAAGAGGTCGTTGATGTCCCGCCTCAGCACCGCCTTGTTCCCTTCTTCGTGGCTGCTCGGGTCGTGGCCGGCCGGAGGGTCGTGGCCGGCCGGATCATGGCTGGTCGGCTGGGATCTCCACCGTCAGGCCGTCGAGATCCTCGGTGATGCGGATCTGACAGGAGAGCCGGCTGGTGGGGCGCCGGTCCGAGACGCCCATGTCGAGCAGGTCCTCCTCCATGTCGCCTGGGCCGCCCACGAGCGGGGCGAACCGTTCGGCGACCCATACGTGGCAGGTCGCGCACGAGCGGTTCCCGCCGCACTCGGCGACGATCCCCGGGATGCCGTTCTTGACGGCGGTGGCCATGACCGTGTCGCCGACCGTCGCGTCGACGGTGTGCGCGCGGCCGGTGCTGTCGATGTAGGTCACCTTGGACAAGTCGCCGATGTCCTCTCGCGGTGGCGCTACGGCCGTATGACGTTCCTCGGTTCGGACGTTTGGTATGTCCATTAGACCAGACCTCTCTCCGTGGCACAAGGTGAGGTCTCGATGACCGACTTCAGCGGCGCCTCGGGGTCGGCGGCGCGGCCGGGAGGGATGGTCGCGCCCTCACCGAGGGCCTTGCGCACGGCCATGTAGTCGGCGGGCCGGTTGACGGCGTCCACGGCCAGCAGGCGGTTCCGGCGGTAGTACAGGACGGAGAACCGTTCGCTGTCCGGCTCGCCCCGCACCACGTGCTCGTCGTAGCCGGTCGACAGGCCGGCGATCTGCAGCCTGAGGTCACCCTGGTAGGACCAGAACCAGGGCACCGGCGTGGTCCCCTCCACCCGGCCCAGCAGGGTCGCCGCCGCCACCTGCGCCTGGGCCACGGCGTTCTGGACCGACTCCAGCCGCACCCGCCCTTGCCCGGTCACCGGGTGCGGCTGCGCGGTGCAGTCGCCTGCGGCGACGACCGAGGGCTCGCTGGTGCGGGCCCGCGCGTCCACGACGATGCCCCCGTCGCACGCCAGCCCCAGCTGTTCGGCGAGCTCGGTGCGCGGGACGACGCCGACCGCGATCAGGACGAGGTCGGCGGGCAGCTCCGTCCCGTCGGCCAGCGCGACCGCGGTCACCGTGCCCTTGTCGCCGAGGAACGCCGACACCTGCGACGACAGCCGCACGTCGATGCCGCGGCGCCGGTGCGCCCGCAGGTAGAACTCCGAGACCACGGGCCCGACGGCCCGTGCCATCAGCCGGTCCGCGGCCTCGATCACCGTGACCGACCCGCCGAGACGGCGGGCCGCCGCGGCCACCTCCAGGCCGATGAACCCGCCGCCGATGACGACGGTCCGCGCGGCGGAGCGGAGCCGGGCCTGAAGGGTCACCGCGTCGTCGCGGTCGCGCAGGAAGCAGATCCCGTCGAGGTCGGCGCCGGGGACGGGCAGCCGCCGGACGCTCGCGCCCACGGTCAGCGCCAGCCGGTCGAAGGGCAGCTCGCGTCCTGCGGCGGTCTCCGCGACCCCCGAGCCCGGCGGGCCGGTGGGCGACAGCGTCAGCCGGCTCACCCGCTCCCCGCACACCAGGTCGATCCCGGAGTCGGCGTAGAACGCGGGCGTGCGGAGGGGGAGCGAGTCGAGTCCGGCCTCTCCGGCGAGGAACTCCTTGGACAAGGGCGGCCGCTGATAGGGCGGGTGCGGCTCCTCCCCGATGAGGACGATCGGCGCGGTGTCCCCGAGCCGCCGCAGCGACACGGCCAGCTGAAGCCCGGCCTGGCTGCCGCCCACGATCAGAGTGCCGCCGCTGCCCTTCTTCGTGGCGCCTGACATGCAGTACCTCGCTCGACTGGAATAAATGTAGGACCATTATGCCTTAATCTGGGAGGAGTGGGGCCCGATGATCCGATCCGGTCGCCGGTGGCGGCCTCGCGGGGGCGCTGATCTCGGCTTATGGTCATATGTTTTGAATGTGTTACCTTTCTCTCATGTCTCGTGGTGATCGTGGTGAGAACCTCCCGACCCTCAGGGCGGTGACCCGGACCCAGGGCGCCAACGCCGCGCTCAAGGACGGCTCCGTGCGGCCGGAGGGATTCGTCTTCGACTTCGAAGAGGTCCCCGTCCTGGTGAAGGCGTTCCGCCGGATGGTGCGGAACCTGGAGTTCGACGTCAGCGAGATGGCGTTCACCACCTACCTGTGCGCCAAAGCGCACGGCGTGCGGTTCTCGGCGCTGCCGGTGTTCCTGGTCCGCGGCTTCCACCACGGCGCGATCGTGCACAACACGACGCTGGGCATCCGGCACCCGAAGGACCTCGAAGGTCGGCGGGTGGGGGTGAACCGCGGGTACACGGTGACCACCGGGGTGTGGGCGCGCGGCATCCTCGCCGACGAGTACGGCGTCGACCTGGACGCGATCACCTGGGTGCTGTCCGGTGACGAGCACGTCGCCGACTACCGGCCGCCGGCCAACGTCGTACCGCTGGAGCCGGGACGCACCCTGGAGGAACAGGTCGCCACCGGTGAGCTCGCCGCCGCGATCGGGGTGAGCGTCGACCACCCGGACGTGGCGCCACTGATCCCCGACCCCGACGCCGCCGCCTTCGCGGCGTTCCAGGACTCCGGCCTGTACCCGATCAACCATCTCGTCGTGGTCAGGGACGAGCTGCTCGAAGCCCGGCCCGAGCTCGCCGGGCAGGTGTTCGACGCGTTCGAGCGGGCCAAGGACCGGTACGTGGACCGGCTGCGAGCCGGCGCGCTCGACCGGCCGGGGCCGGACGACCGGCGCCTCCTGAGGGTGCTGGAGGCGACCGGCGCGGATCCGCTGCCGTACGGCGTCGAACCGAACCGGGCGATGATCGACAAGCTGATCGGGCACGCGGTCCGCCAGCACATCCTCGACGAGCCGATGCCGCTGGAGACCGTGTTCCCGTACCCGGTGGGCCGAGGCCGGCCGGCCGGCGCGTAAGGCGCCGACCGCCGGAGGCGGCCCCCCGCCGGCTCCTTCAGGAGCCGGCGAGCGGGCCATCGGCCGCGGCGCCGACCGCGGCCGACAGATCGTCGGGGGTGAGCCGCTCGGGGTCCTCGGCGAGGTCCGGGCGCCGCGCCAGGGCCGACAGGATCGCCTTGCGCACCCGGCGCCCGTCGAATCCGGCGCACTGGGCGGCGAGCTTGCGATGCAGCTCGGTGTCGTCGGCCAGCGGACGCAGCCCGGGCCACTGGACGGCGAGCTCGGTCAGCGATCCGCGGACGATCCCGGCGATCACCTCTTCGTCGGGCAGCGCCGTCTCCAGCACCAGGTCGGCACGGGACAGGAACGCCTCGTCCAGTGCGGGCATGAAGTTGGTGGTGGCCAGCATCAACAGGTTGGGCGACGAAGCGCGCAGCTCGTCGAGGCCGGACAGCACGGCGTCGGTCGCACGGTGCACATCGACGGGGTTGGTCTCGAACGCCGCCGCGCTGCGGCGTACCGCGAGGGACTCGATCTCGTCGATCAGCACGATCGTGTGCGGCCGCCGCTGGGCCAGCTCGGGCAGGGTCTCGGTGAACAGCTCCCGCACGGCCCGCTGGCTCTCCCCGAGCATCTCGCTGGGGAACGCGTGCGGGTCGACCTCGACGAACGTCGTCGCGCCACGCTTGGCCAGGGCCAGCGCCACCACCTGGGCGAGCCCCTGGCACAGCGTGGTCTTCCCGGTGCCCGGCGGCCCGGCGAGCACCACCAGGCCGTGCGGCGCGCCGGACAGCTGTCGCAGCCGCAGGCCGTGGCGCAACACCAGGATCGCTTGGCCCAGCAGCCGTTCCTTCAGCGCCGGAGCGGTGATGATCGAGTCCCACGGCCCGTCATGGTGGTCGGCCGGCAGCGCGTGGACACCCGTGATCCCCGGGGGCAGGCGCACCGCGCTCATGGCCAGGTCGGCCGGACGACCTCCGGCCAGTCGACCGTCGTCGGGTCGCCGGCCTGGGCGTCGCGGATGTGGTCCGGCGGCTCCTCGAACAGCACCAGCGGGTCGGTGAGCACCCGCATCGTCTCCAGCAGGCTGTCGAACATGTGGATCCGGACCACCTTGGCCGTATGGTCGGGGTCGTCGTTCAGGTGCTGGTGCCACAGGAAGTGGTCGACGATGATCAGGTCGCCCTTCTTCCACGGATGCTTCTCGCCGCCCTCGGGCTCGGTGCCGAGGTAGCTGTGCCCGTTGCCCTCGACGACGTACAGCCACGCCTCGCCCGGGTGGCGGTGCATGGACTGCGCACGGCCCGGGGCGATCTCGAACATCGCCATCGTGATCCCCGACGCCTGGTAGCCGATCGCCCGGTCGAGCAGGAACGTCGTGCGCGTGCCCCGCGGTGTGGGCAGCAGTTCGAGGTCGTCCCAGCTGGTGTGCAGCCGGCCGGTCCGGCGGGCGTCCTGCTCGCGGGCCAGCCGGCGGACCCGGCGGGCGTACGGGTCGTCGCCGGTCATCGTCTCGGTGTACGGCGGGCGCCCGGGCAGGTCGGCGACGTCGGCGTCGCCGGCGTCCTCCAGCACCGACATGCCCATCGTGTCCAGCATCGGCTCGCTGGAGAAGGTCAGGTACCGCGCGGTGGTCTCGCCCTCGTTGCCGGAGCGGTGCCAGGACCAGGCCGGCAGGTGCAGCGAGTCACCCGGGCCCCACTCGATCCGCTCGCCGTCGATCTCGGTCCAGCCCCAGCCGCCGACGACGAACACCATCGCGTCCCAGCTGTGCCGGTGGACGGTGGTCGTGGTGCCCGGATCGAACTCGTGCACCATGGCGTCCATCGTCCGGGTCGGCCGGTCGCCGTCGACGCCGACGTACACCCCGATCCGGTGGCCGCGCTCGCTGGGGTGGAGCGTGACGTCGTCGGCCGTGACGACCGTACGCCGATTCGCCCGCCAGCTCTCCAGGAACTCCGCGCGCCGCTTCTTCTGCACGTGGTAGTGGGTCACCTTGGTCGTTGTCCGGCTGGCCACCAGCACCTCCTAAAGGAATGACCATTAGGCCAATAATGTCAGGTCGACGCCCGCCCCACAAGCGCCATCACCGCCCGCCCAGGTGGCGGCGCAGCCGCGGCGTGTAGCCGGCCGGCGTGGCCGCCAGGACCCCGGTCAGCATCAGGGCCGGCACGAGCGGCACGACGGCGAGCAGTCCCGCCACGCCGAGCGGGACCAGGAACAGCGAGGCCGCGCGGAACGTTCCGGCCGCCGCGATCGCCTCGCCCCGTTCTTCCGGATGGACGGCGTCGGACGCCACCGCCGGCCCGACGGTCTGCAGCACGCCCGCGCCGATCCCGGAGGCGGCGAGCGCCGCGCCCGCGGCGAGGGCGGTCGCCGCGAGGGGCGCGAACGCCGCGATGCTCAGACCGGTGGCCAGCACCCCGAGCCCGAACGACCGGGACAGCCACCGCTCGGGCACCCTCCCGGCCAGCCCGGTGCCGGCGAGGGACGCCGCGTTGGCCACCGACACCAGCCCGCCGACCATCGAGGGACCCTGCCCGGCATGGGTGAGCACCACCGGGATGTAGGAACTCAGCAGTCCGCGCCAGGCGCCCGCCGTGACGCCGGCCCAGCAGCCGGCGTCGACACCGGGACGGGTCCAGATCAGGCCCGGCCGGCGGTCCTCCAGTTGCTCGAACACCGGAAGCCTGGTCAGCCGGGCGGCGGGCCACATGACCACCGTGGCGATCAGCGCCGCGCACAGCAGGGCGCGGCCGGGCGACGCCTCGGTGAGGAACCCGGCCAGCACCGGCCCGCCGAGCAGCCCCGCCGTCGAGGAGAGGTTGAGCGCGGTGAGGCCGCGGACCGACGACTTCGACATCCGCACCGCGTGGGTCTGGCTACCGGTCCAGAAGAACGCGCGGGCGATGCCCTGCAGCAACTGCGCGAGGCCGAAACAGATCGGCAGTGCCGACACGGCGGCCAGCCCACTGGAGACGGCCAGCAGCGCGGCCGCGAGGACGATGAAGTCCCGGTCCGGGAGCAGGCGCATCGCCGGGCCCATCACCAGGCGCGTGCACAGTTGCGCCACCGCGGACAGCGCCGTGTAGACACCGATCTCGGTCCCGCTGTACCCGGCTTGCAGGGCGAGCAGCGGCATCGCCACCGAGGCCATCCCCAGTGACAGGGAGAAACCCGACGTGCACAGCCAGGTGGGCAACGAGTCCCGGGGCAGTCGCCGGTCGTCAGGCCCCGGGGTCACCGCCCCGCCATGCGGTCAGCCATCATCGCCCGGCTCAGGAGCGCGCCGCGTCGAACTCGGGCGCGTTCTCCAGGTAGGCGACGGTGTCGTAGCCAAGGTGGCGGAACAGCCGGTTCTGGGCGCTGAGCAGCATGACCTCGCTTCCGTCGTCGGCGACGTGCTGGTGGACGGTGTTCTGCGGGACGTAGATCGTGTCGCCCGCGGTGAACCTGTGCACGGTCGGTTCCTTGGCGATCCGCGCGTAGTACTTGTCGGCGATCTCCGCCTCGACCTCCCAGTGGTAGCTGGTGCCCGAGCCGGACTGCACGTAGAGCACCTCGTCGGCCATGTGCCATGCCTTGCCGGACCGGCTGCCCGCGGGGATGCGCTGCTGGTAGATGTCGACGCTGAAGCACCGGACGTCGTCGCGGGCCGGTGACAGGATGCTGCGGATGATGCCGTCCTGGGTGGTCTCCCAGGTGGTGTCGGCGGGCTTGACGACCTTCTTGCGGTCCATCACGCCGGGCGTCCAGATCCGCGACCAGTCCTCCCTCGGCCCGAACCGGTGCTCGTCCTTGACCGGGCCGCTGCGGCCCTGCTGGATGAGGCCGAAGTACATCCACATGCTCTTGGCCTTGAAGACCAGCGCCGTGGCGGTCTCGTCGCCGTCGTTGAAGTGCCGGTGGACCGAGTCGGTGTGCACGATGACCAGGTCGTCCTTCTCCCAGTCGTAGCGCTGCCCGTCGTGGATCTCGTAGCCCTTGCCGCGCAGGATGTAGAAGGCGGCCTCGTTCTGGTGGCCGTGCCCGTGGTTGGACTTGCCGGGCGGGATCTCGACGAAGTGCACCTGCAACGTCTGTGTCAGGAACGGGTCGTCACCCGGGCCGACGCGCCACCAGGTGCGGGAGTCCTTCGAGTCGCCGGAGTGGCCGACCTTGGCGTCGTCGACGACCACCTCGTCGTTGCGGACCCGGGGAGCCTTGAGCTGCGCCTCGCGGAACTCCGACAGTCCGTACTTCTCCGAGGTGATGCCGCGCAGAAAGGTCCGACCGCTCTTCGCCATGATTTAGACTCCCGAGGTTGGAGAACTGTCGTACGGAAAGAATATACTAATGACTGACCATAAGACCATAGTGAGGGAGCGTGCGATGGCATCGGAACCCGACGACGGGGGACGGGCCGTCGCGGGATTGTTCAAGCCGCTCCACGTCGTCCGCGCCTCGCATGACGTGGTCAGGCAGATCAAGGAGGCCATTCACGCCGGCCGCCTGCGTCCGGGCGACAGCCTGCCGCCGGAGCGGGAGCTCACCCAGCGGTTCGGGATCAGTCGCGTCACGGTCCGCGACGCGCTCCGCACCCTGGAGGCCACCGGGCTGATCGAGATCCGGGTCGGGGCCCGCGGTGGCGCCTTCGTCCGGGTGCCCGGACCCGAGCACGTCGGTGACGGCTTCACCAACATGATGCTGCTGTCGGACCTGTCGCCGGAGGAGGTGACCGAGGCCCGGATGATCATCGAGCTCGGCGCCGTCCCGCTGGCCTGCCGGCGCCGTACCGACGACGACCTGGCCGCGCTCGACGAGATCTGCGACCGGTCGGTCACAGCGGTCGAGGAGGGCCGTCACGATGTCGCGCTCTCCGCCGAGTTCCACATCCGGCTGGCGTCCTGCGCGCACAACGACGCGATCGAACTGCTCGTCAACTCGTTCCAGGAGCCGCTGCTGATGTCGTTGAGCCGGGCCATGGACGTCGCTCCGGAGATGGGGGCGAGGGGCGTGCGGGAGCACCGTGCCCTGGTGGAGGCGATCCGGCGCCAGGACGTCGCGGCCGCTGAGCGGCTGATGAGCGCGCACCTCGGCCGGACGGCGGCCAGGCTCGGCGGCGCCCGGACCTCCGGCGAGGCGGTCGGGAGTGACTGACGCCGGCGACCACCTCACCCCCGTGAACTCCGGCCGGGTGAGCCAGCAGATCGTCGACCAGATCGTCGCGCTGCTGCGATCCGGCCGGCTCGCGCCGCACGACCGGCTGCCCTCGGAACGGCAGCTCGCCAAGGACTTCGGGGTCAGCCGGGTCACCGTCCGGGACGCGCTGCGGATCCTGGAGGCACAGGGCCTCATGTCGGTCAAGGTGGGGGCCGGCGGCGGCGCGTTCGTCACCGCGCCGTCCGACCAGATGGTGGGGGAGCGGCTGAACGACCTGCTCACGCTGGCGCCGATCGACCCCGAGGACGTCGCCGAGGCCCGCCTGGTGATGGAGCTGGGCATCCTCGACCTGGTGCTGGCACGGGCGACCGAGCAGGACCTTGAGGCGCTGCGGGCGGTGTGCGAACGGGCCGAGCGGTCGCTCGCCGACGGCGAGTACGACCGGAGCACCGCCGAGCAGTTCCACGCGCGGCTGGCCGAGGCGGCCCACAACGGCGCGGTGGCCAGGATGGCCGGATCGTTCCGGGGACCGCTGCGCATGGCGGCGCTGCGCGCCCGCGAACCCGCGGCGGACGCGCACCAGCGCACCGTCGAGGACCACCGCGAACTGGTCGAGGCGATCGAGCGCCGGGATCGGGTGACGGCCCGGGCGGTGATGAGCCGGCACCTCACCCGGGGCACGGCGGTGGAGATCCCGGAGCCCTGAGCCCGTTCACTGCCGCAGGTTGACCACGACGCTTTTCAGCCGGGTGTAGCTGAGCAGTTCTTCGAGCGAGCTCTCGGTCCCGAGCCCGCTGTGCTTGTAGCCACCGAACGGGGTGCCGAGCGGCTTGCGGCCCGTGCCGTTGACCCAGACGGTGCCGGCTTGGAGGCGCCGCGCGGTCCGGTGCGCCCGATGCAGGTCGTCGGTCCAGATGTTGGCGGTCAGCCCGTAGTCGACGGCGTTCGCCAGCTCGACCATCTCGTCCTCGTCCTGCCAGTCCAGAACGGCCATCACCGGGCCGAAGATCTCCTCGGTGGCGATCGTCATGTCCCGCGTGACGTCGGCGAACACCGTCGGCTGGAGGTAGTGGCCGCGGTCCAGCCCGGCCGGCCGCCCGCCTCCGGCGACCAGCCGGGCCCCCTGCTCGACGCCGAGCGCGACGTAGCGCGTCACCCGCTCGTAGTGCTCGCGGAACGCCAGCGGCCCGAGGTCGGTGGCCTCGTCGTGCGGGTCCCCGACCGTCAGCGCGTTCACCTGCTCGACCAGCTCGGCGAGGAACGTCTCCCGGATGGACCGGTGCACCAGGACGCGGGAGTTGGACTGGCAGGACTGGCCCATCGAGCGGCGCAGGTTCATCCCGGCGACCGCGCCCGCGGCGGCCCGCCGCGGATCCGCGTCCGGGAAGACGATCATCGGGTTCTTGCCGCCCAGCTCCAGCGTGACGTGCTTGATGTGGTCGGCCGCGCCGCGCAGGACGGCCCGGCCGGTCGGCACGCTGCCGGTGAAGGCGATCCGCTCGACCTGCGGGTGCTCGACGAGCGCCGCGCCGACCCGGCCCGGGCCGGTGACCACGTTGAGCACTCCGGGCGGGAGCAGCCCGGTGGCCAGCTCGGCGAACCGGAGGGCGGACAGCGAGGTGTGCTCGGCCGGTTTGAGGACCACCGCGTTGCCGGCCATCAGAGGCGCCGCGCACTTCCCCGCCGCGAACTTGAACGGATGGTTGAACGGCACGATCCGGCCGACGACGCCGTACGGTTCGCGCTGGCTCATCGCGAGCTGCGCCGGCGTGGACGGCAACGTGGCACCCTTGGCCTCGCCGCCGAGACCCGCGAAGTACCGGATCTCGTTCGCCGCGGAGCGTATGTCGCCGCGGCTGCCGTTGATCGGCAGCCCCGCGTCGGCCGTGTCCAGAGCGGCGAGCTCCTCGGCCGCGGCGTCGATCCTCTCGGCGAGGGCGCGCAGGGCCGCGGCGCGTTCCGGCCAGGGACGGTCGCCCCACTCCGGTGCGGCCGTGGCCGCGGCGGCGACCGCCCGGTCCACGTCGGCCTGAGCGGCGACGGGCACCGTGCCGATGGGCTCCTCCGTGGCCGGGTCCAGGCTGACCATCGTCGAGCCGTCGGCGGCGTCGCACCACTGTCCGCCGATGTACATCTGCCGTGGTCGGGTGGGGCGTTCAGTGGCGGCGGTCATCGAGATCGCGGCGTGCGGGCCGCGGCCGCCGGCCGCGGCCCGCACGCCGCTTCCCCCTTTCTGGGACGTTGCGGACGTTGCGGGAAAGGGTCAACGCCTGGTTCTCGGTCGCGGCGCGGTGTGCACGTCGACCAGCGCCACCTGGCCTTCGTCGACGGCCCGCAGCGCGTCGCCGAGTACGGCGGGAAGGGCGGCCGGATCGGTCACGGGCCCGGCCGCCCAAGCCCCGTAGGACCTGGCCATCCCGGCCAGGTCGACCGCGGGCCCGTCGATCCGCATGCCGATCCAGGAGTTGTCCACCGGACGGCCGCGGTGCCGGGCGACCGCGTACTGGTGCTCCTCGTCGTTGTGGAACGAGCGGTTGTTGTTGACCACGATCAACAGCGGAACGCGGTAGTGGACGGCGGTCCACAGCGCGCCGGGCGCCATCAGCAGGTCGCCGTCGCCGATGATCGCCACCGGCAGCCGGCCGTCGTCGCGGGCGGCGAGCGCACCCCCCACCATCGCGCCGGGGCCGTAGCCGACACCGCCGCCGCCGCTGTGCCCGAGGAAGCTGCCGCCGCCGGGGAACTGCCAGATCCCTTCCGGCCAGCTGCGCGTGTTCCGCAGGGTGAGCAGCCACGGCCGGTCCCGGACGACGTCCCACACCGCGGCGGCCAGATACGCCGGGGCGATCGGAGCCTGACCGCGGACGCCCTCGACCGCGGCCCGCTGTCGCGCGCGCAGTTCACGGTGCCGGGCCGCCAGGCTGTCGCGGCGCCGCTCGCGAACCCGCCGGCGATCCGGCGGCTCGGCCAAGACCAGGTCGGCCACGGCGTCGCGGAGCTGCCGGAGTGCGGTCAACGGCTCGGCCAGCAGCGGCACGTCGATCGGCACCGGCGCCTGCCCGGCGTGCGACCAGCTGCTCGGTGCCAGCGGATCGAGGGTGATCGCGACCAGCTCGCGGTCGGCGGACGCGGTACCCGCGGCGCCCGGCTCCCGGGACGAGCCGACCGGCCTCACCGCGCGCAGGTCGGCGAGGTCCACGGCCAGCACGGCGTCCGCGGTGTCCAGCACGGCCGGGTCGCCGCTGAGGTTGTGCGGGTGCGCGGTCGGGAAGCAGACGGTGTTGGGCGCGTCCTGGCACGCGGCGGCGAGCAGCTCGGCGAGCTCGACGAGCGGTGCGGTGGCCTCGGCGCGCAGGCCGACCCGGCCGGCGACGATCAGCGGCGCGTCGGCCTCGACCAGCCGCCGGGCCGCGGCCAGCACCTGGTCCGGGTCCGCGCCCGGGCCGGGCTGCGGCAGGTACCGGCGGAGGTCCGGCAGGTCGAGACCTTCCGGCGGCGCGGGCTGCTCCTGCAGATCGGCGTCCAAGGTGACGTACACCGGCCCGGTGGGGGCGGTCCCGGCCAGCTGGTGCCCGCGGGCCACCCCGTCGAGCAGCGCCTGCGGATCGGCGGGCTCGTCGTCCCACTTCACGTAGTCGCGGACCAGCTGGGCCTGGTTCGCCGCCGAGTGCAGCCAGTCGATCGGGCGGCGCGCGGTGGTGGTCAGCGGGCCACCGCCGCCGAGCAGGAGCAGCGGTGCCCGGTCGCACCAGGCGTCGTACACGGCCATGCTGGCGTGCATCAGGCCGACCAGGTCATGGACCGCCGCGACGGCCACCCCGCCGGTGGCCTTCGCATAGCCGTGCGCCAGCGAGACGGCTATCTCCTCGTGCAGGCAGAGCAGCAATTGCGGATCGCGGTTGCCGCCGTGGTTCACCACCGAGTCGTGCAGGCCGCGGAAGCTGGAGCCCGGGTTCAGCGGCAGGTACTTGCAGCCGAGGGAGCGGAGCAGGTCGACGAGGTGGTCGGACACGTAACCGGCGGTCCGGTCCGCGGCCGGCCCGACCGGTACCTCGACGGGATTGCGGTCGGTGCCGGCCTCGGTGACGCTCATCGGATCCCTCCGGCCGTGGCGGCGGTGGCGCGGTTCACTTGCCCACCTTCTTGCCCTTGCGGGCGATCGCCTCGTACTCCTTGATGGCCCCGTCCTCCTCTTTCAGATACTTCTCGATGTCCATGATCCGAACGTCGGCGTTCCCGGTGTCCAGCAGGTCCTTCCGGCTGGGATCGATGTTGCTGTCGCGGAGGACCGGCTGGCCGTCGCTCAGCAGCCACTCGGCGAACAGCTGGGCGCCGGCCGGGTTGGCCGCGTTGCGCACGAGCCCGACACCGTTCGGCCGGGCGAACAGCGGCTCCACCGGCTTCGGGTCCTTCCAGGCCACCGGGGCGCCGTCGGCCGCGACCTCGGAGATCCCGTAGCTGTAGTCGCTGGTGACCAGGGCGTACTCGCCGGCGACCAGGAGCTGGCGCATCGTGGTGTGGCCGCTGGTGAACGCCGCTCCGTCGGCGATCTTGTTGAAGTAGTCCTGGACCTGGGCGGGCGTCATCCCGCCGTCGGTGGTCAGGTGGCCGCGCAGCGCCCAGTACCAGTCATAGTCCTCGATCTCCATCGCCATCTTGCCGTCCCACTTGGGGTCGGCGAGATCGGCGTAGGTGGTGGGCTGCTGGCCGGGCTTCACCAGGTCGGTGTTCCAGGCGACCGTGAAGATGTTGAACCGGGAGACGGTCCAGGTCGGCCGCTTCGACCCTTCGACCAGGTTCGCGGTGACCGGCGCGTCCAAGGGGGCGAAGGCGTTGCCGTCGGCCATCGCGACCATCTCCGGTCCGTTGGTCTCGACGACATCGGCACCGGCGAAGCCCGCCTTGACCTCTTCCAGGACGCGGTTACGGACGTTCTCGCTACCCGCGCGGTAGAGCGTGACGCGGACACCGGTGGCCTTGGTGAACGCGTCGAGCAGTTTCCGGGCGACGTCCTCATTGAGCGAGGTGTACCACTTGAGCTGCTTCTCCTTCTTCGCTAGTTCCACCAGTTTGGCGCGGCGCGCCTGGCCGTCCAGGCCCTTGACCGCCGCGGCGACCGGCGCGTAGCGGTCGCCGCCGGAGGTCGCCTGCCCGCCGGATCCCTGCTGGGCCGTCGGGGACCCGCCGCAGGCGGCGCAGAGGACGAGAACGGTTGCGATCATCAGAGCACGCATCGGGGCGCTCCTTCGCTGAGGGCTGGTTGAACACGGTACGGAGGCCGCCGGGCCCGGCCACAGCGAGGCGTCTCGAATAGTGGGCGGGTTCCGGAGGGATACGGCGGGTTCGGGGCGACCATGGTCGCGATCTCGATCACAGTGATGAGGAGCGTGATCCGATGGTGCAGTTCGCAGTGAAGGCCCCGGTCGCACGAACCGGCGTCGCCCTGGTGGTGGCCCTCTCCCTGGCGGCATGTGGTGGCTCCCCGACACAGAAGGGCGCGGGGTCCGGCGAGGACCGGGACCCGTACGCCGCGGTGCTCGGCCAGCTGAAGGGCCTGGAGGGGAACGCGCGCACGCAGAAGCTGCTGGAACTGGCCCGTAAGGAGGACAAGCTCAACGTCTACACCTCCAACACCGACCTCGCGGACCAGGCCAAGAAGTTCACCGAGAAGTACGGCATCCAGGTGAGCGTCTACCGGGCCAAGGCGAACCAGGTCCTGCAGCGCCTGCTCCAGGAGACCAAGGCCAGGCGGTCGTCGGCGGACCTCTACGACAGCAACGCGGAGGAACTCGCCACCGCGAACACGGAGGGCCTCCTGCGTCCGTACGAAGGCCCGGCCGACGACGGGCTGGTTCCCGCCGCCAAGCAGAAGGGCTGGGTCGGAAGCCGGCTGAACATGTTCACGGTGTCCTGGAACACCAAGGTGGTGAAGGAGCCGCCGAAGTCCTTCGAGGATCTGGCGGACAAGCGGTTCGCCGGGGTCACGATCATGGAGAGCCGGGCGTTCGAGTGGTACATGGCGTTGTCCCAGTACTTCGTCGGCAAGGGCAAGACCCAGGCACAGGTCGACGACCTGTTCCGCAGGATCGCCGCCAACTCGACCTCCGTCGAGGGCAACACCACACACGCCCAGTTCCTCGGCTCGGGCGAGCACGGCCTGTCGACGAGCGTCTACAACCACCTCGTCGACCAGCTGATCGAGACCGGGGCGCCGCTGTCCCGTACGCCGGTGGTGGAGCCGCTGGTCATCCGTCCCAACGGGGTGGCCCTGCTGCGCAACGCCAAGAACCCGGCCAGCGCGCTGCTCTTCATGGAATGGGTGCTCGGCGACGGTCAGCAGCTGATGATCGGCGAGCACCGCATCCCGGCGCGGGCGGACCTGCAGAAGGGCGCGCTCGACGGGGTGGAGACCGTGACGGTCGACATCGACAAGCTGGTCGCCGAAGGCGAGCAGTGGGAAGCGCGCTACGAGGACATCCTGCGCAGTGCGCGATCGGCCAAATAGGCCCCCGCCTCCGGATCGACCTCCGCGTCAGGCGCTGAGCCCGGCCATGTCGGTGGTGTCCTTCCCGACCGGATGCCACCCCAGCCGGCGCTGGATCTCGGTGGCGGTGGCCAGCAGCGGGCGCTCCACGGACCGGAACCGGCGCCGGTCGGGGAGGGTGCCCGCCGAGACGGAGATCGCCGCGACGATCTGCCCGGTCCGGTTCCAGATCCCGGTGGCCACCGACGAGACGCCCAGGAAGTGCTCGTCGTGCTCCCAGGCCAGGCCACGGTCGCGCACCGTGTCGAGTTCGGCCAGGAGCCGTTCCGGCTCGACCAGCGTGTGCGGTGTGAACCGGGCCGGCGGTCCGGCCGTGTACCGCTCGACGACGGCACGCGGCGCGTAGGCGAGCAGCACCTTGCCGGCGGCGATGGCGTGCAGCGGGCCGCGCTGGCCGACCCGTCCCGGCACGTTGGACCGGCGGTGATCCACCTTCTCCAGGCAGAGCAGGTCGTCGCCGTCGCGGACCGACAGGAGCGCCGGCAGCCCGACCTCGGCGGAGAGCCGTTCGAGCGGTGTCGCCGCGACGTCGTGCAGGCGCCGGCGCAGCGGGGCGAACGAGCCGAGCTCGAACAGCCGCAGCCCGAGCAGGTACTGGCCGTACTCGTTCGATTCGAGGACACCGGCCATGCGCAGGGTGACGAGCATCCGGTGCGTGGTGGCCCGCGGAACCCCCAGCAGGCGGGCGGCCTCGCCGGCTCCCAGCAGGGGTCGCTCGGCGAACAGATCGAGCAGCTCGAAGGCTTTCAGCACGGTGGTTGACGGGGGTGTCGCCATGGGCCACTTGCCTCCTTGCGGGGGTCTTTCCTGTGCGGGCTGCACGGATTGACACCTTTGGGCTATGACCATATGGTCTTACCATTGTGCCGTAGAGCTTGGCAAGCATGCCCTCTCCACCCCCCGCATGGTTCCCGGCAGAGGGAGCGGTCGACGGCGTCGACGTTAAGGAGCCACAGATGACAGAGCGTCTCGACCCGGCCAAGGTGGCGCTGGTCGTGTTCGACATGCTGGAGTGCTACCGGCCACGGATCGAGCAGGCCGGCGCGCTGAAACCGATCCGCGACCTCATCGGGCACTGCCGGCGGCACCGCGTACCCATCTGTTACGCGCGAGCCGACCACCGTCCTGACGGCGCCGACGCCAACCGCACCCTCACCGACACCGACGAGGGCTTCACCCCGTGGGGGCCCGAAGGTCAGCGGTTCGGGTTCGCGCACCCGCCCGAGTCGATGGCCGTGCTCGCCGAGTTCGCGCCACAGCCCGGTGACTACGACGTGCCCAAGCATCGGTGGAGCGCGTTCCACCAGACGCACCTCGACCTGAGCCTGCGCAGCCGCGGCGTCGACACCATCGCGCTGGTCGGCGGCTCCACCCACGTGGGCATCGCCAGCACGGCGTTCGCGGCGCGCGACCTCGACTACCAGGTGATCGTGGTCTCCGACGGGCTGACCGGCCACGAGCGGCAACGGCACTTCTTCATCGAGCACGTGTTCCCGCGGATGTGCCGTGTGCGAACCGTCGACCAGGTGGTCGCGGCGCTCGATGCCGGCGCCGCCTGAGGCCGCCCATGGCGATCCCCGCACCGCTGCGGAGCGGCAGATTCGACCTGTACTGGACGGGCGTCGTGCTGACCGAGATCGGCACCCGCGGCACGTTCATGGCGAATCTCTTTCACATGTACCAGCTGACCGGCTCGACCCTGCAGACCGGCCTGATCGGGCTGTTCCAGGCGGTCGCGCTGATCGTCCTGTCGCCGCTCGGCGGCGCCTGGGCGGACCGGGTCGACCGGCGCCGCATCGTGCAGTTGATGCAGTGCTTCTCGCTCCTGGTCAGCCTCGGCCTGGCGGTCCTCACGCTGACCGGGACGATCCGGCCGGCGCTGATCCTGGTCGCGGTGCTGCTGAACACCGCCGCCGAGACCTTCGACCGGCCGGCGCGCCAGGCGATCATCCCGGCGCTGGTCCCCGAGAAGGACCTGGTCAAGGCGTTCGCGCTGATCAACCCGTCCCGGGAGGTCGCGATCCTGGTCGGCCCGGCGCTGGCCGGGCTGCTGATCGCCGGGTTCGGGCCCGCCGGGATGTACCTCGCCGACGTCGCCACCTTCCTGGTGCTGGTCGTCATCATGCAGGTCCTCAGGGTCCCCGCGCTCCCCGGGGAGACCCGTCAGGTCAGTGTTCTCACCAACATCCGGGAGGGATTCGCATGGCTGCGGCAGCGATCACTGATCCTCCAGCTGATCGGGCTCGACCTGGTCTGCACGCTGTTCGGTGCCTACCGCGCGGTGCTGCCGGCGCTGGCGACCGACGTGCTGCACGTCGGAGCGTCCGGCTTCGGCCTGCTGGCCGCCGCGCCCGCGGTCGGGGCGCTGATCGGATCGGCGCTGGTGTTCCCGCTGATCGACAAGGTGCGGTCGGGCGTGCTGGTCCTCGGCTCGACCGCGGCGTACGGGCTGATGGCGATCGGGCTCGGGCAGGCGCCGATACTGCTCCTGGCCTTGGCCGCCGCGGTCGGCCTCGGCCTGTGCGACGCGCTGCACACCACCATCCGTCACGCCGCGGTCCAGATCGAGACACCGGACGCGATGCGCGGCCGGGTCACCTCGACCTACCAGATCGCCTCCCGGGGCGGTCCGGCGCTCGGCGACCTGAACATCGGCGGCGTCGCCGGCCTGCTGGGGCCCGCGGCCGCGCTCAGCCTCGGCGGCATCGTGCCGATCGCGGTCGCCTCGCTGGTGGCGGTCAAGGGCCGGCTGGTCCGTGGCTACCGGGTACCGGCGCATGAGTCCGCCTGAGGCACCGCGAACGCACTGCTGGGACGACCTGATCGGCCCGCGGGAGCGGCTCGTCGCGAGCAGGTACGGCGGCGACCGTACACCGGGAGGCAGACCGGCGCTGCTCCTCATCGACTGCTACCGCAAGGTGTTCGGCGACCGCCGGCAGCCGGTCGAGGAGGCGATCGACAGGTTCCCGGCGACCTGCGGTACGGCGGCCTGGGACGCCCTCGGACCGCTCGAAACCGTGCTCGCCGCCGCCCGTGACGCGGGCGTGCCGGTGCTGCACACGACCGGCGAATCCCGGCCGCAGGGCCGGGTCGGCGCGACCACCCAGCGCCGCCGGCGGCCGGGTGAGGACGAGGCGGCCGGCTACGCGTTCGTCGAGCCGCTCACTCCGCTGCCGACCGAGTCGGTGGTCGTCAAGAGCCGGGCGAGCGCGTTCTTCGGGACGCCGCTGGCCACCTGGCTGCGGCAACTGGACATCGACACGCTGGTGGTCGCCGGAGAGAGCACCAGCGGCTGCGTGCGCGCGAGCGTCGTCGACGCCTACTCGCTCGGCTTCCGGGTCCTCGTGGTCGAGGAGGCCGTCTTCGACCGCAGCGAGCTCTCCCACAAGGTCAACCTCTTCGACATGCATCTCAAGTACGCCGCCGTCACCCATCTCGACACGGTCGTCGAGTACCTCAAGGGCGTGGGCGCGCGGTCCGAAGGCTGCTCATGAAGTGAGACAGGTGCCTCTACGACGAGCGTGAACCTGTCGTACGGTCGCCCGACATCGGGGGTGTCAGGCCATCCGACAAGAAGGTGCCGATGCTCGAGGCGTTCTTTTCCAGCTTCCTTCAAGTGCTCGAACCGGCGACGTTCCTGCTGGCGTTGCTCGGCATCGCGATCGGCTTCATGGTCGGCATCCTGCCTGGCCTGGGCGGTGCGGTCACCCTCGCTCTGATGCTGCCGTTCATCTACGACATGGAGCCGGTGCAGGCGTTCGCGTTCCTGCTCGGCATGTGGGTGGTGACCGCGACCACGGGCGACATCACCTCGGTGCTGCTCGGCGTGCCGGGCGAGGCCACCTCGGCCGCGGCGGTCCTCGACGGCTACCCGCTGACCAAACGGGGGGAGGCCGGCCGGGCGCTCGGCGCGGTGCTGTTCAGCTCCGCGATCGGCGCGCTGCTCGGCGCCGTCTTCCTCGCCCTCTCCGTGCCGATCGTGCGGCCGCTGGTGCTCGCCCTCGGACCGCCGCACTTCTTCATGCTGACCCTGCTCGGGCTGACCTTCGTCGTGACGCTGTCGGGACGCGACACGCTCAAGGGCTTCCTGATGGCGTCCCTCGGGATGCTGGTCGCGCTGGTCGGCATCGACCCGCAGGCCGGCGTGCCGCGCTACACCTTCGACCAGCTCTACCTGTGGGATGGCATCGACCTGGTGCCGCTGGTGGTCGGGCTGTTCGCCGGCGCCGAGGTGCTGCAGCTGATGCTCAGCAAGACCTCGATCGCCCATCGCCGCCCGACGGGCAGGCTGGCCGGGGTCGGCGCCGGCGTACGTGACACGCTGCGTCACTGGTCGGTCGTGGTGCGGTCCAGCGCGATCGGCGTCGGGATCGGGCTCATCCCCGGGATGGGCGGCACCGTCTCCCAGTTCATCGCCTACGGCGTCGCCCAGCAGACGTCCAAGAAGCCCGAGCGGTTCGGCAAGGGCGCGATCGAGGGCGTGATCGCCGCCGGCGCCAACAACAACGCCAAGGACGCCGGGTCGCTGATCCCGACCGTCGCGTTCGGCCTGCCCGGCGGTGTCGGGACCGCCGTGCTGCTGGGCGCGTTCCTGATCACCGGGCTGAACCCCGGGCCGGAGATGCTGACCACGCACGTGGACGTGACCTTCTCGATGGTCTGGATCCTGGTGCTGTCGAACCTGATCGCGGTCGCCGTCTCGTTCCTGCTGCTCCGGCATCTGGTCAAGCTGACGTTCATCCCGGGGACCTGGCTGGTGCCGTTCCTGCTCGTGTTGCTCGGCATCGGCGCGTTCACCGCCAACAACAGCTTCAACGACATCCTCGTGATGCTCGCGGCCGCGGTGTTCGGCGTGATCGCCATCCACTGGGGCTGGCCGCGGGTGCCGTTCCTGCTCGCCGTGGTCCTGGGCGGGCTGGCCGAACGGTACCTGTTCCTGTCCCACTCCCTGGAGGGCTGGTCCTGGCTGAACGACCCCGCGGTCATCGCGATCGGGGGATGCCTGGTCCTGGTGTTGCTGTGGCCCCGGATCCGTGCCCGGCGCCGGCGCCGCGGCGGCGCGGGCGTGGACACGGCCGCCGACTCGTCCGCCCCCGAGAAAGACATCGTGAGAGGTGGCTGATGCCTTCGACCGACGACATCGCGCCCGCCCGGATCCGGGCCGGCGACGTGGTGATGACCGTGATCCTGCTCGGCGTCTTCTCCGGTGCCTTCCTGCTCGCGCTGGACTGGCCGTTCCGGGCGGCGTTCTTCCCGAGGCTGCTGTCCATCGCGGGCATCTGCTTCTCGGTTCTGAAGCTGATCGAGTTCGCCGTCCTGCTGTGGCGGCCCGCTCGGTCCGGGCCGGTGGAGCCGCCCGCCGCCCGGCCCGTGCCCGCCGACGACGAGGAACAGGACGACCAGAGCCTGGAGTACGTCTTCGGCAGCGCCGGTGCCCGGGCCTGGGCCGCGGCCGTGGCGTGGGTGGCCGCGTTCTTCGTCGGCCTGTGGCTGGTCGGGATCTATGTCATCGTCCCCGTCTTCACCCTCGCCTACCTGCGCACGGCCGGTAAGGCGAGCTGGCCCGCCGCCGCGCTGTACGCGGCGGTGGCGGGCGGCGTGCTGTGGCTCGCCTTCACCCGTCTTCTCGCTGTGCCGATGCCGGCTGGAGTCCTCTGATGAAAACCACCATGCCCACACTGCTCGCCGCGACCGCCGTGACCGTGTCGCTGCTCGGCGCCTGCGATGCCTCGGGAACGACGACCACGACCGGTGGCGCACAAGGCTGCGCGGCTTTCGAGGGGGAGACGATCTCGCTGGTCGTGCCGTTCAGTCCCGGCGGCGGCTACGACTCCTACGCCCGCATGATCGCGCCGGAGCTGGCCTCGCGGCTCAAGGCCAAGGTGATCGTGGAGAACCGGGACGGCGCCGGCGGCCTGCTGGCGATCAACTCGCTGGTGACCGCCAAACCGGACGGCAAACGCCTGGCGATCATGAACGCGGTCGGCGTGGGCGGCGCCGCGGTCGCGGAGTCGTCGAGCGTCCGGTTCGGTCTGGACAAACTCTCCTACATCGGCCGGGTGGGCGCCTCGTACCACATCTTCTCCACCTCGGCGAAGAGCCGTTTCAAGAGCTTCGACGACGTGATCGCCGCCGATCGCTTCCGGTACGGGTCGACCGGTCCCGGCGCCGCCGACTTCGTCAACGGCCAGTTGCTCAAGGCGATCTTCCGGCTCCGGGCGGACATCGTCACCGGCTTCGAGGGGTCGGAGGAGAACGAGCTGGCGGTCACCTCCGGGAAGGTCGACGGGATGACCGGCGACTTCGACAGCCGGCTCCCGGCGATCCGCAACGGCGACCATCGGCCGCTGCTGCTGCTCGGCCCCGAGCGGGACCCGCAACTGCCCGGCACGCCCGCGCTCATGGAACTGCAGATGACCCCGCAGCAGCGCGCACTGGCGCAGGCGCAGGTCGACCTGCTGTCGCTCGGCCGACCCATCGTGGGTCCGCCGGGAATCCCGGCGGACCGCCTGAGCTGCCTGCGCACCACGTTGCAGAGCCTCCTGCAGGACAGCGCCTTCGCCGACAAGGCGGCCAAGTCAGGGCGTCCGATCAACTTCATGTCCGGCGCGGACGTCGACCGGCTGGTGCGGCAGGTGCTCTCCGCGCCGCCGGAATTCCGATCGATCATGAAGAACGCCTACGCGGGAGAGAGATGATCATGAGACGGGCAGCGGCCCTCACCGCCGTCGTCATCCTGCTGAGCGGCTGTGGCGGCCAGTCCACCACGGGCGGCGGCCAGGACGAGCTGAAGGGCAAGAGGATCGACTTCGTGGTGCCCTACGAGCCCGGCGGCGGGTACGACGTCTACGTCCGGTTGCTGGCGCCGGCGATGGAGAAGTGCACCGGCGCCACCGTCGTGGTCCGCAACGAGCCGGGCGCCGGCGGCCTGGTGGCGACCAGCAAGACCTTCGTGGCCAAGCCGACCGAGCTGCGGCTGCAGATCGTCAACACCGTCGGCGCGGTCAGCAGCCAGATCGCCCGGGACGAGGGCGCCCGGTACCGGCTGGAGCGGTTCAGCTGGCTGGGCCGGGTCTCGACCGAGCCGAACGTCCTGGTGGTGGCCGCCAACAGCAGGTTCCGGACCTTCGACGACATCCTCAAGAGCAAGGCCCCGATACGGTTCGTCGCGACCGGCCCCGGCAGCAACGAGTACATCAACTCCGTGATCCTGCCCAAGGTGTACGGCTTCCCGGGCACCGTGATCACTGGTTTCGCCGGGTCCGGCGAGGCGCGCGCCGCCGTCCTCTCCGGGAAGGCGGACGCGCACATCCTGCCCCTTGACAGCCAGCTCGCGGCGCTTCGGTCCGGCTCCGTGCGGCCGCTGCTGGTCATCGGCCCGAAGGCGGGCGACCCGGTCGGCGACACGCCGACGACCGCGGACTATCCGCCCGCGAACCCCGCGCAGAAACCGATCATCGACGCGCTCGTCGCGCTGGCCGCGACCGGCCGCGGGGTCGTCGGGCCGCCGGGCATGGACGCCGGCCGGCTGACCAGGCTGCGGGCGGCGCTGGACTGCGCGCTGAAGGACCCCGGCGTCGCCCAGGCCGCCGCCCGCCAGAAGCGGTCGATCGTGCCGCTCTCCGGCCCCGAGACGGCACGGATCGTGGGCGCGGTGCTCTCGTCGCCCGAGGCGTTCCAGCGTCTGGTCCGCGAGGGGGCGTGACCGGTCCCGAACCGGGCCGAACGCACAAGCGAAAGGCACTCATGAGGAAACTGCTACGTGCGGTCGCCGTGCCGGCCGCCCTCCTGCTGGCCGGCCTCACCGCCGCCTGCGGCGAGGGGCAGGTCACCGGCGGTGGCGGCGGCACGCCCTTCAAGGGAAAGACCATCCGCTTCGTCGTGTCCTACGGGCCCGGCGGCGGCTACGACATGATCGCGCGCGCCATGGCGAAACACCTGGAGAAGCGGCTCGGCGCCACCGTGGTGGTCGAGAACCTGGACGGCGCCGGCGGGCTGCTCGCCGCGAACAAGGTCTTCTCGGCGAAGCCGGACGGGCTGACCATCGGCATCTTCAGCGGCCAGGGCATGGCGGGCGCCGTGCTCGGCAAGGCCAAGGGCGCGACCTTCGAGCTCCCGAGGTTCGGATTCGTCGCGCGGGTGGCGGCCGACCCGCGCGTCCTCAACGTCCGCGCGAAGGGAACCCACACCTCGATCGACGCGATGCGCGCCGCGCGCGGGGTGCGGTTCGCCAGCTCCGGGCCCGGTGGGTCGGAGCACATCGACGCGACCGTGCTGTTCCCGGTGCTCGGCATCGACGGCAGGATCATCACCGGCTACAAGGGATCGGCCGAGACCGAGCTGGCGGTGACCTCCGGTGACTGCGACGCGACCAGCGGCACGCTGAGCACCAGGCTGCCACCGATCAAGAGCGGCGAGCAGCGCGCCGTGCTGGTGATCGGCGCCAAGCGGGTGCCGGAGCTTCCCAACGTTCCGGCCCTCTCCGAGATCAGGCTCGACCCGGCGAACGCGACGCTGGCCAAGGCGCACATCACCATGCAGGAGATGGGCCGGCTGGTACTGGCGCCTCCCGGCGTACCGGAGGACCGGCTCGCGGCGTTGCGGCGGGCCTTCGCCGCGGTCAGCAAGGACCCGGCGTTCCTGAACTCGATGAAGCAGGCCGGTCAGCCGATCGAGTTCGTCGACGGCGCGCAGGCCAAGAAGGTCGCCGAGTCGGTGCTGCGCGCCCCGCCGGCGTACCGGGCTCTGCTGGAGAAGTCGTACCGGGGACAGTGAACGGGGGCCGACGATGAGGACTCGAACCGAGACCCGCTCGCACTACGAGGTGCAACGGGACCGGCGCAAGGCCATGGCCGACGACTGGCGGTCCCACCGGCAGACCGTGATCCGCTCCGGCGATGTCGAACACCGACAGGCCGGACCGGGCGTGACCGCCGGTCACTACATCGGCGCCGCGGCCGGACGGCCGACCAAGCTGGTCGACTGCACGGAGTACCGGCTGGAGCCGGGTGCCGTGAGCACCGCCCGCCGGGAGTCCTGGGACACCGTCTACCTGGTGGTGTCGGGCACCGGGTGGACCGAGATCGACGGCCGCCGGGTGTCCTGGCGGCCGTGGGACGCCGTCCACGTGCCGCATTGGGCGGCGTTCCGGCACGGCACCGGCGACCCGCGCGGAGCGGTGCTGCTGTCGTGCAGCTCGCGGCCGGTCTTCGAGTCGCTGGGCGCGGCCTGGACGCTGCCCGCCGACCAGCCCGATCCCACCGAGGCCACCGGCGGGCGCCGGGGGCGGCTGCACACCGACTACGACGAGATCGAGCTGCGTCCCAATCCCAAGGGAACGCGCAGCAAGTTCCTCGTGGACCCCTCGATCGGCTCGCGCACGTCGGGCCTGACGATGGTCATGGTCCAGCTCGGGCCGGGGCTGTTCCAGGCCAAGCACCGCCATCCGGGCGAGGCGCTGCTCTATGTCGTCGAGGGCCGCGGGCACAGCTACTTCGGCGAGCGGGCCACCGGAGGCCGGGAGGAGACCTGGGAGGCCGGTGACCTGCTGGTCGTCGACCACTTCCTCTGGCACCAGCACTTCAACGACGACGCGGAGCGACCGGCGCGGCTGGTCCGGATGCACCTGATGGAGACCATGCTCACGACGATGCAGGCGTTGCTCGACCCGCTGGTCCTGCTGGAGGAGCCGCCGGAGGAGCTGGCCAAGGCTCCGGACGCGACGATTCCGGACTGGCCGGAGGACCGGCGGCCGGACTGAGACGCGCGGGGGCCGCCGGAACACGACGACCGAGACGGGCACCTCGCGCCCCCGAGGCCGAGCAGAAAGGCATAATGGTCATACCAACTAGGGAGGGTGGATGACCGACATCGCCGGGCGGCAGGGCGGGGGAGGGCTCGGGGTCCTCGTGGTGGACATGGTGCGCGCGCTCGCCGACGCAACGGTGCCCGGCCATGAGCCGGACGGGCCGCCGGCCGCCGAGCGGTGCCGCCTGCTGCTCGACGCGGCCCGGGCGGCCGGGCTGCCGATCTGGTTCACCCGGGGCGGGAAGCGGTGGCACACGAGCACGGCGAGCCCGCTGTCCACCGTCGAGCGGGGTGGATGGTTGCGGCGCAACGGATGGAAGCAGGATCCGCCGGAGGCCGCGCAGCTCGCGATGGAGATCGCACCACGCCTGGCCCCCCGGCCGGGCGAGGTCGTGCTCACCAAGAGCAAGCCGAGCGCGTTCTTCGGTACGCCGCTGATCAGCCAGCTGCTGTCGGCGCGGGTGTCCGAGCTGATCGTGGTCGGGATGATGACCTCCGGATGCGTCCGCGCGACCGTGACCGACGCGTTCTCCTACGACCTGGACGTGACCGTCCCGGTGGACTGCGTGGCCGACCGCGACGCCGCCGCGCACGAGGCCAATCTGCGGGACATCGGACGCAAGTACGCCACCTTGCTCGACGCGGGTGCATTCACTGAATTGATCGGCCGGCTTGAGGGGGGCGCGGTGGTGGGACGGTGACGGAGTCGATCGTCTGGGACGGGGTGGCGCTCCCCGGGCTGGCCGGCAAGGTCGCGCTGGTCACCGGCGGCACCGGCGCCATCGGGTGGCGGGTGGTCACGGCGCTGGCCGCCGCCGGGATGCGGGTCGGCGTGATGGGCCGCTCTCCCGATCTGGTGCACCGCAGGACGTGCGAGGCGCCGCGGGCGCTCCGTGAGCGGCTGTACGCGGTGCCCGGTGACGTGTCCGATCCGGCCGAGGCCACCGACTGTGTCGAGACGCTGGTCGAACGGTGCGGACGGCTGGACGTGCTGGTGCACGCCGCCGCGGTCGGTGACAGCGGCGTGCCGCTGGCCGACCTGACCGCCGCGGAGATCGACCGGGTGCACGCGGTCAACGTACGCGGCACGATGCTGATGGCCCAGGCGGCGGCCGCGCCGATGCGCGGCCAGGGGAGCGGCTCGATGGTGCTGCTGGCGTCGGTGGCGGCCGGCCGGGCGGGGGCGCGCGGGCTGGTGTACGGCGCGACCAAGGCGGCGGTGGTCCGGATGGCCAGGCAGCTCGCCGTCGAGCTGGGCCCGGACGGCATCCGGGTGAACTCGGTGAGCCCGGGACAGACGCCGACGGTGCTGCGGGGCGTCGACGAACCACCCGGCGGGCCGCCCGTGGCCGCCCGGGGCGGCGGCGAGGCGGCCATCCCGCTGCGGCGCCGTGGCCGGCTCGACGACTACGCCGGGCCGGTGCTGTTCCTCGCCTCCGATCTGGCGGCCTACGTCACGGGGATCGACCTGCTCGTGGACGGCGGGGTGGCGATACGCCGGTAGCGCGCGCCCATCTCAGATGGGAAGACACGGGGGTTGACCAAAGGCCATAGGTCATACCATTCTGCCTTAAAAATCCATCCGGCCCGCGAACCGACAGCAGTCAGCCGCAACCAGCCGAAGGACCCCCCATGAAGCACAGATCCCGAAGCCGCGTCGGTCTCGCCCTGGCCGCCGTCGTCATGCTCACCCTGACGGGCTGCGGCGGCTCGCCGACGGCGCAGTCCGGCGGCCAGAACACGGCCAAGCCCGGCAGGTCCGAGGGCCTGGAGAAGGTGCTGGCCCAGGTCAAGGGGCTGACGGGCGCGGAGCGGCGCGCCAAGCTCGTCGAGCTGGCCAAGGCCGAGGACAAGACCAGCGGCAGGCCGTTCAACCAGTACACCACGATGAACCTCGACAACTCGCAGCCGATCGCCGCCGCCTTCGAGAAGAAGTACGGCATCAAGCAGGAGCTGTACCGCGCGACCGGCACGACGGTGGTGCAACGGGTCATCCAGGAGACGAAGGCCAAGTTCCGGAACGGGGCCGACGTGGTGTCGATGAACGGCACCGAGATCGAGATGCTGGACCGGGCGGGCGTCCTCGCCCCTATCGAGGTGGGGGTCGCCAAGGACCTGGCCTACGTCCAGCCCAACTGGGTGTCGAACTACCTCAACGTCTTCATCGGCGGGTGGAACACCGAGCAGGTGACCGACCCCCCGAAGACGTGGGAGGACCTGCTCGGGGGCAGGTTCAAGGGCAAGCTGTCGTTCGAGGTCGGTGACTTCGACTGGTTCGCCACCCTGGTGCAGGAGTACTTCGTCAAGCAGAAGGGGATGACCGAGCAGGCGGCGGTCGACCTGATCCGTCAGGCCGCCAAGGGCGCGTACGGCGTCGACGGCCACACCGTGCAGAACGAGCTGCTGGCCAGCGGCGAGTTCGGCATCGCCCCGTCCCTCTACCTGCACAACACGCTGCAGCGCATCGACGAGGGCGCGCCGATCGCCTGGGACAAGCCCGCGCCGGTGCAGCCGCTGATCGTGCGCGCGAACGGGATCGGCATCAACGTCGCCACCGACCGGCCCGCCACCGCCCTGCTGTTCGTCGAGTACATGGTCGAGGACGCGCAGGCACAGATCGCGAGCTTCCATCGCACCCCGGCGAACCGGAACGCGCCGGGCGGTATCCCGGCGCAGTACAAGATCATCAACGCCGATCTCGATGATCTCCTGGACAGCGAGAAGAAGTGGAAGGCGCTGTACGAGGACGTGACCCGCGACGCCACGATCAAGGGCAAGTGATGGGGCGGCGGCTCGAAGGCATCGACGTTCACGTCCACATCCACGACGAGCGGGCCCGCAGGCTGCGCGGCGAGGAGGCACAGCGCCTGTTCGAGGAACGCGCCCGGTACTTCAAACGGGAGGCGACCGGCCTGCCGGTCGCCGAGCAGGCCGAGCAGTACCGGGCCCGGCGGATGATGGCGGTGCTGATGAACGGCACCGACGAGACGATCACCGGCATCCCGCCGATCCCCAACGACTTCGTCGCCGAGACGGTCGCCGAGCATCCCGACGTCTTCCTCGGTTTCGGCATCGTCGACCCGTGGCAGGGCGAGCTGGCCCGCAGGGAGATCCGCCGGATCGCCGAACTCGGGTTGCACGGCGTCGGCGAGTTCAACCCGGCGCGGCAGCACTTCTATCCGAACGACCGGCGCTTCTACCCGCTGTGGGAGGAGGCCGAGCAGCTCGGCCTGCCGGTGCTGTTCCACAGCGGCTACGCCGCCGCCGGATCGGGCCGTCCGGGCGGGCGCGGGGTGAAGCTCAAGTACACCCAGCCGCTGCATCTCGACGACGTGGCGGCCGACTTCCCGGGCCTGAAGATCATCAGCGCCCACCCGTCGTGGCCGTGGACCGCCGAGAGCCTGGCGATCGCCCGGCACAAGGCCAACTTCTACATCGACCTGTCCGGCTGGGCGCCGAAGTACTTCCCGGCCGAACTGGTGCAGCAGATCAACAGCCTGCTCCAGGACAAGGCGCTGTTCGGCTCGGACGCGCCGTCGCTTCCCGTCGACCGCTGGCTGAAGGAGTTCGCCGACTTGGATCTGAAGGAGGAGGTCCGCCGCAAGGTGATGGTGGACAACGCGCGGCGGGTGTTCGGTCTCGACGAGCAGGGGAGGCCCGCGGGTGCCTGAGCCGCGACCTGCCCCCGCGTTCCCGCTGGACGACATCCGCGTCCTCGATCTCGGCCAGTACATCTCCGGCCCGTGCGCGGCGGTGCTGCTGGCCGAGATGGGCGCCGACGTGGTCAAGGTCGAGCCGCCCGAGAGGGGCGACCCGTTCCGGGCCTGGGAGTCCGGCGGGCTGAACGCCACCTTCGTCGCCTTCAACCGCGGCAAGCGGTCGGTGGTGCTCGATCTGAAGTCCGAAGCGGGCCGCGAGGGGCTGCTGGAGCTGGCCGCCGACGCCGATGTCCTGGTGGAGAACTTCCGGCCCGGGGTGATGGCGCGCCTCGGGCTCGGGCACGACGTCCTCCGTGACCGCAATCCGCGGCTGGTCCACTGCAGCATCACCGGCTTCGGCGGTGACGGCCCGTACGCCGGTCTGCCGGCGTACGACGGCGTCGCGCTCGGATACAGCGGGATGGCCGGGCTGCTGCTGGACCCCGGCGACCCCCGGATGCGCGGACCGGCCCTGGCCGACGCCATCACCGGGCACACCGCGGCGTTCGCGATAGTGGCCGCGCTGCACGAGCGCGGCCGCAGCGGGCGGGGCCGGCACCTGGATGTGAGCATGCTCGGCGCGCTCACCCACTTCCTGCACTCGGCCGTCGCCAAGAAGGTGGTCGAGGGCCGCGAAGAGGGGCCGTACACCCGGCCGCACGGGTCCGGGTGCCACGCGTTCCTGACCTCGGACGGCCGCGCCCTGCTCATCCACCTGTCGTCGCCCGCCAAGTTCTGGGAAGGACTGTGCGCCGCGGTCGGCCGGCCCGACCTGCCGGCCGACCCGCGGTTCGCCACCCGGCCGGACCGGCGCGCCCGCTACGACGACCTGCACGCCGAACTCGCGCCGATCTTCAAGACCAGGGACCGCGACACCTGGCTGGCGGTCCTGCGGGACCACCAGGTGCCGTGCGCGCCCGTGAACGGGATCGGCGAGGCGCTCGCCGACGAGCAACTGCGGCACCTGGGGATCATCGACACGGTCGACGAGCCGGGCGTCGGGCCGATGCCGCGGATCCGGCCTCCCGTGGCCTTCGACGGCGCGGTGCTCCCGCCGGTGCGCCGCGCGCCGTACCTCGGTGAGCACACCGGCGAGGTCCTCTCGCGGATCCCGGGGGCGGAGCGATGAGGCAGGTCAGGTTCGTCGACACCACGATCCGCGACGGCCAGGCCAGCCTGTGGGCCATGAACATGCGGACCCGGCACATGGCGCCGGTGATGCCGCTGCTGGACCAGGCCGGCTTCGACCAGATGGAGTTCCTCGCACCCGGCAGCCGCCTGAAGAAGTTCGTCCGGCACCTGCGGGAGAACCCGTGGGACTGGATCCACACCGGCGCCCGGCTGGCCCGCGACACACAGCTGCGCTGGCACGGGCACATCTCGGGGTCGACCATGAGCGGCAGGGTGCCGATCGAGGTGGGCACCCTCCTGTTCGCCAAGGCCGTCGAGCTCGGCATCCGCTACACCCGCACCGGCGACAACTGGAACGACTTCACCAGGGTCGCGCAGGACGTCAAGCGGCTCGACGACATCGGGATGACCTCGGTGGTCAACGTCATGTACTCGGTCTCGCCACGGCATACCGACGAGTACTTCGTGACCAAGGCCCGGGAGGCGGCGGCGCTCAAGCCGTGGCGGCTGTGCTTCAAGGACGTCGGCGGCCTGCTCACCCCGGAGCGCACCCGGGAGCTGCTGCCGAAGATGATGGCGGTGACCGGCGACATCGAGTGGGAGTTCCACGGGCACTGCAACAACGGCCTGGGACCGCTGAACGCGATCGAGGCGGTCAAGGCCGGAGTGGGGTACGTGCACACCGCGGTGCCGCCGCTGGCCAACGGCAGCTCGCAGCCGTCGATCCACAACGTGGCCGCCAACCTGCGGGCGCTCGGCCACGATCCGCTCGTCGACGAGGCGCCGCTGCGCGAGGTGACCGCGCGGCTCACCGAGATCGCCCATCGGGAGGACCTTCCCGTGGGCGTGCCGCACGAGTACGACGAGCGCCTCTACGCCCACCAGGTGCCCGGCGGCATGATCTCGAACCTCCGGCACCAGCTGGAGCGGGCCGGCGTCGGCGACCGGCTGGAGGAGACGCTGGAGGAGACGGGCCGGGTCCGGGCCGACTTCGGCTACCCGATCATGGTCACCCCGCTGTCGCAGTTCGTCGGCACCCAGGCGGCGATCAACGTGATCGTGGGCGAGCGCTACCGCCAGGTGACCGACGCGGCCATCGAGTACGCGCTGGGGTGGCACGGCGGGGCGGAGGCGACCGGGGCGATGGACCCGGACGTCCGGGACAGGATCCTCGACCGCCCGCGGGCCCGGGAGATCGCCCGCACGCGGCGGCCCGATCCCACGCTCAAGGAGCTGCGGGCCAGATACGGCCGGGGCATCTCCGACGAGGACCTGATCCTGCGGGCGATCGTCGGCGACGACGCGCTCGACGTGCTGCGCGACGCGCCACCCGACACCGCCGGCGACACGCCGCTGATCCGGCTGATCCGCGAGCTCGCCGAGCGGCCGCGGCCACGGCTGGTGACGGTCGCCAAGCCCGGGATGTCACTGACGATCCGCAAGTCCGGACGATGAGGAGCCCCGGCCGATGGACCTGACGCACGACGACGTCCGGCTGATCCTGGACCTGGTGGACGAGCACGAGGACATCGAGTTCCTTGAGCTGCGCCTCGGTGACCTGCACCTGGTCGCCGACCGCACCGGCACCGGCGGTCACTCGCCTCCCGCCGCCGTGCCGCGGGCCTCCGGGCCCGGACCGGTCGCGGTGGCCGAGCCGGATCCTTCCGCAGGCTCGGCCGCCGCGCCCGCGGGCGCGGCGGAGAACGTGGAGGTCGTGACGGCCCCCGTGGTCGGGGTGTTCTTCGCGGCCCCCGAACCGGGCGCGCCGCCGTACGTCGAGGTCGGCGGCCGGGTCGAGGCGGAGGACACGGTCGGGCTGATCGAGGTCATGAAGATGTTCAACGGCGTCCAGGCCGGAGTGCGCGGTGAGGTGGTGCGGATCCTGGTCGCCAACGAGGAGTTCGTCGAGTTCGGCCAGCCGCTGATGGAGATCAGGCCGGAGGCGGGCGAGTGAGCCTGCGCCGCCTCCTGGTCGCGAACCGCGGTGAGATCGCGGTCCGGGTGATCCGGGCCTGCCACGAGCTCGGCATCGAGACCGTGGCCGCGGTCTCCGAGGCCGACAGGGACGGCCTTCCGGCCCGGCTCGCCGACCGCGCGGTGTGCGTCGGACCGCCCCGAGCGGCGCACAGCTACCTGAACCAGAACGCCCTGCTGGCCGCCGCGATCGGCACCGGCTGCGACGCGGTACACCCCGGATACGGCTTCCTCTCCGAGAACGCCGCGTTCGCCGCGGCGTGCGAGGAGGCCGGGCTGACGTTCGTCGGCCCGCGCGGCGAGACCGTGCGGACGATGGGCGATAAGCTCGCCGCCCGGCGGCTCGCCGAGCGGCACGGCGTCCCCGTGGTTCCCGGGGGCGGCGTGCCGGGCGGGGCGGCCGACGCGGCGAAGGCCGCCGAACGGCTGGGCTACCCGGTGCTGCTCAAGGCGGCGGCCGGGGGTGGCGGACGCGGCATCCGGGTGGTGCGCGATCCCGGCGAGCTGGCCTCGGCGTTCGCCGGTGCGGTCGCCGAGGCGGAGGCGGCGTTCGGCGACGGGACGATGTACGTCGAGCGCTACGTCCCCCGAGGACGGCACCTGGAGGTCCAGGTCTTCGGCGACGGCACGGGCGGTGTCGTTCACCTCGGCGAGCGGGACTGCTCGGCGCAGCGCCGCCACCAGAAGATCATCGAGGAGGCCCCGGCGACGGGCGTTCCGGAAGCGATCCGCACGGGCGCGCGGTCGGCCGCGATGCGGCTCGCCGAGACCATCCGGTACCGGCAGGCCGGCACCGTCGAGTTCATCGTCGACCAGGATCGCGGCGAGTACTACTTCCTGGAGATGAACACCCGGATCCAGGTCGAGCATCCGGTCACCGAGGAGATCACGGGGATCGACCTGGTGCGGCTGCAACTGCGGCTGGCCGGTGGCGAGCCGCTCCCCGTCGAGCAACGCGACGTGGGCTTCACGGGGCATGCGATCGAGTGCCGGATCACCGCCGAGCGGCCCGCCGACGGCTTTCGCCCGTCCCCGGGGACGATCACCGCCTGGCGTCCGCCGTCCGGCACGGGCATCCGGCTCGACACGCACTGCGAGGCGGGGTACCGGGTGCCGCCCTACTACGACTCGATGCTGGCCAAACTGATCGTCCACGGCCGGGACCGCGCCGACGCGACGGCCCGCACGCGCGCCGCGCTGGCGGACTTCGTGATCGACGGTGTCGACACCAACCTCGCGTTCCTGCGGGCGGTCCTCGCCCACCCGGACTTCGCCGCCGACCAGATCACGACGCGCTGGGTGGACGACGCGATGAAGACGGGCCGGCTGACCGAGGTCTCGCCGGCGAAGACGTCCCCGTTGTCTCCACGGCACCAGTGATGCTGAGCCACGGATGCCGACCCCCTGTCGAGGAGAACCGATGAGAAAGCCCCTGTCCCTGCTCTGTATCTCCCTGCTCGCCGGCGTCCTCATGGCCTGTGGCGGTACCCCGACCTCCGGCCCCACCGGCGGCGGCACGGCCGATGAGAAGCTCGCCGCGGTGCTCGACCAGGTGAAGGGCCTGCAAGGCCGGCAGCGCGCCGACAAGCTCGCGCAACTCGCCAAGGACGCCGGCGGTACCGTCAGCATCTACACCGCGCTCACCAACAAGGTGGCGGGCGAGGTCCAGAAGCGGTTCCAGCAGCGCTACGGGCTGAAGCTGACGGTCTACCGGGCCTCGACCGAGGCCATCAGCCGGCGGCTGGTGCAGGAGGTCATGGCCCGCAAGCCGGGCGCCGACGTGGTGGAGAGCGGCGGCACGGAGCTGGTGGAGCTCGGCGACCAGGGCGTGCTCGCGGTCTACGACTCGCCGGAACGGCAGGCGCTGCACGACGCGGCCAAACCGTCCACCACCTGGACCGGCACAAGGTTCCAGGTCTACGAACCGGCCTGGAACACCGAGCAGGTGACCAGCCCTCCGAAGTCCTGGGAGGAGCTCGCCGACCCCAAGTGGAACGGCCGGCTGGCGATGGAGCCCAACAACTCCGACTGGTACATGACCCTGTCGGAGCACTGGCTGCAGCAGGGCAAGTCGCAGGCAGAGGTGGACAAGCTGTGGCGGGACATCGCCGAGGGCACCGTCATGGTCAGCGGTCACTCGACGATGCGCGAGCTGCTGGGCGTCGGTGAGTACGGCGCCGTGGCGGCGTTGCCGACGTACATGACCGAGGAGTCGATGGAGGCCGGTCTGCCGCTCGCCTGGAAGCCCACGGTGAGCCCGGCGATCGTCCGTGCCCAGGGCGCGGGCGTGGTGAAGAACTCGCCCAACCCCGCAGGCGCGCTGCTGCTGATGGACTGGCTGCTGGCCAAGGACGGCGGGCAGCAGATCTTCGTCGACGCCCACATCGACCCGGCCCGCGCGGACATGTCGAAACTCGACATGAGCACGGTCAAGGTGATCGACCTGAAGCGGTACGTCGCCGAGTCCAAGCGCTGGCAGGACGCGTTCGAGAAGGTCACCCGGCTCGGCACGGTGGCGGGTCGCAAGTGAGCCCGCGGCGGGCGCTGGCGGCCGGCATCGCGGCGGTGGTGGTCGCCGGGGCGACGGCGTGCGGCCGGCCGCCGACGAACTCGGCGCGGGGTGGCGGCGCGGCGTCCGGGTCCAGCGAGGCGTTCACGAAGGTGTACGACCAGCTCAACGGGCTGTCGGGGCGGCAGCGCACGGACCGGCTCGCCCAGCTGGCGAAGGCCGAGGGCAAGGTGGTGATCTACACCAGCAACAACACGTTGCCGAAGGTGCTGCCGGCGTTCGAGAAGGCGTACGGAATCACCACCGAGGTGTATCGCGCGCAGTCGCAGACGGTGGCCCAGCGCGCGCACTCGGAGGCCGCCGCGGGCCGGGTCGGCAGCGACATCGTCGACAACACCGCCGAGTACCAGCTGATCGAGCATGACCAGGGCGTGCTCACCGAGTACCGGGGGCCGGTGCGGGACACGCTTCCCGCGATCGCCAAGGGCGTGGGCTTCACCGCCAACCAGTACACGATCTTCGCCACCTCCTGGAACACCGACCGGGTGGCCGCGGCCGACCGGCCGTCGTCGTACGAGGACCTGGCCGACCCGCGCTGGAAGGGCAGGCTGCTCATCGACCCCCGGCACGACGCGATGTACTACGCCCTGCATGAGCACTTCGTCGGCCGGCAGGGCTGGTCCGAGGACAGGTTCCGCGACCTGTTCCGCGAGATCGGGAAGAACGCCGTGCACATGGAGGGCGGCACGGAGCGGGCGAACGCGGTGGCCTCGGGCGAGCACCTCGCCTCGCTCGGCTCGTTCGTGCACGAGGTGGAGGGCGCGGCGAAGAAGGGCGCGCCGATCGACTGGCGACCGGCGGTGCAGCCGATGTACGTCGAGCCGGTCGGCTCCGCGCTGACCGCCAACGCGCGGCATCCCGCGGCGGCCCTGCTGTTCTACGAGTGGGTGCTGACCGCCGGGCAGGCCGAGCTGGCGAAACTCGGCCGGGTCACCAACGCGGAGATGGCACGGGGCGGCCGGCTGGCCGGCATGCGGCTGCTGACCATCGACTACCGGCGCTACGTCGCGGAGCGGACGCGCTGGGAGCAGGAGTTCCACCGGCTGATCGGCTACCGGTAGCCGCCCGCGGGAGAGATGCGGACACGGCCAGGACTATGAGGAGGACGTTTGTCGCGTTATCGGGTGACCGTCGACACGGGCGGTACGTTCTCGGACTTCGTCGTGTTCGACGAGGAGACCGGCACGTACCGGATTCTCAAGGTGCCGTCCACGCCGGACGACCCGGGCCGGGCGGTGCTGAACGGGCTGGAGCTGCTGCGGGAGCAGGGCGTCCGGCCGGAGCAGATCGGGTTCTTCTCCCACGGTACGACGGTGGCGACCAACGCGTTGCTGGAGGAGCGCGGTGCCCGGGTGGGGCTCGCGGTGACGGCGGGCTTCCGCGGGATCTACGAGACCGCCGAGCAGAGCCGCCCGTACGGTCCCGCGGTGTTCGACCTCGGCTACAGCAAGCCCGCGCCGCTGGCGCCGCCCTCGCGCACGGTGGAGATCACCGAGCGGATCGGGGCCCAGGGCCAGGTGCGGGTGGAGCTCGACGAGCGGTCCGTGCGGGACGCGATCGCGGTGTTCGAGGCGGAGCGGGTCGAGTCGGTGGCGATCTGCCTGCTGTTCTCGTTCATGTGCCCCGACCACGAACAGCGGGTGGCGCGGGCCTTCCGCGAGGCGCATCCGGAGTGGTGGATCTCCACCTCCAGTGACCTGCTGCCGCAGATCCGCGAGTACTACCGGCTGAGCACGGTCGTGGTGAACGCCTATGTCTCGGCCGTTCTCGGCCGGTACGTCGAGCAGCTCGGCGACCGGCTGGACGAGCTCAAGGTGGCCCCGGCGAGCCGGTTCACGATGCAGTCCAACGGCGGCTCGGCGCCGTTCAAGAGCACCTCGGCGCGCGCGGTGGGGACGATCCTGTCCGGACCGGCCGGGGGCGTGACCGCGGGCAGCGCGCTGGCCGCCGCGGCCGGGATCGACGACATCGTCACCTTCGACATGGGCGGCACCAGCTGCGACGTCGCGTTGATCCAGAACGGCGAACCGCTGATCAGCGACCGCAACAAGATCGGCGGACGCGACATCGCGCTGCCGATGCTGGACATCAACACCGTCAGCGCGGGCGGCGGGACGGTGGCCACCGTCGACGCCCACGGCGCGCTGCACGTCGGGCCGCAGAGCGCCGGCGCGGTCCCCGGGCCGGCCTGCTACGGGCGCGGCGGCGACCAGGCCACGGTCACCGACGCGAACGTCGTCCTCGGCTACCTCAACCCCACCGAGATCCTCGGCGGGGCGATGAGCCTGAACCGCGACCTGGCCGAGACCGCGATCCGCGCCAAGGTGGCCGAACCGCTGGGCCTGGACCTGCTGCGCGCCGCCGCCGGGATCGTCGAGATCGTCAACGTGAAGATGGGCGAGGCGATCAAGGCGATCTCCACCGAGCGGGGCTTCGACCTGCGCGAGTTCACCCTGGTGCCGTTCGGCGGCGCGGGGCCTCTGCACGCCGGCCGGATCGCGGTCGACCTCGGCGTGCCGCGGCTGCTGATCCCGCCCGCGCCGGGTGCCACCTCCGCGCTCGGGCTGCTGATGTCGAACGTGAAGCACGACTACGTGCGCAGCCGGTTGACCGACATCGAGCGGCTGTCCGCGGACGAGGTCACCGACCTGTTCGAGCGGTTGCGGGGACCGGCCGTGGAGCAGCTCGCCCAGGAGGGGTTCGCGCCAGAGCGGATGCGGTTCCGGTACTTCCTCGACATGCGTTACGCCGGCCAGGGTTACGAGAATCCGGTGCCGGTGGACTCCGTCCCGCTCGCCGACGGCGACCTGGCCCGGTACCGCTCGCGCTTCGACGAGATCCACCGCAACTGCCACGGGCATGCCGCTCCCGGGCAGCCGGTCGAGGTCGTGAACTACCGGCTGGAGGCGACGGGCGTGGTGCCGAAGGTGGAGCTCGCCCGGCTGGAGGAGGCGGACGGCCCGGTCGAGGCGGCCCTGGCCGGCACCCGGCGCGCGTACTTCGCCGGCGCCGGCGGGATGGTCGACGTGCCGGTCTACGACAGGCACGGGCTGCGCGCCGGGCATCGCTTCGCCGGGCCGGCCCTGGTCGACCAGTACGACGCCACCACGGTCATCTGCCCCGAGCAGGTGGTCACCGTCGACCCGATCGGAAACCTCATCGTGGAGCTTGCCGGATGACCCGGAACACCGCACCCGCCGTCGACGCGATCACCGTCGAGGTGGTCAGCCAGAGCCTCGCCGGCATCGTCCAGGAGATGCAGAACTCCCTGTTCTGTACGGGGTATTCGACCATCATCCGTGAGTCCCGGGACGCCAGTTGCGCGATCCTCGACCCGGCCGGAAGGGTGCTGTCGCAGTTCACGGTGCTGCCGCTGCACCTCGGCGCGTTCCCGGCATGCGTCGAGGGCCTGCTGTCGTTCTACTCGGCCGACGAGCTGTCGGACGGCGACGCGTACCTGGTGAACCACCCTTACTGGGGTGGCAGCCCGCACGCGCCCGACATGGCGATCCTGTCGCCGATCGTGATCGACGGCGGCCTGTTCGGGTTCTCCGCGAGCATCGCGCACAAGAGCGACATCGGTGGCCTGGTGCCGGGCTCCAGCTCGGGCCAGGCACGGGAGATCTTCCACGAGGGCCTGATGGTGCCGCCGGTGCGCTTCTCCCATCGCGGCGAGCCGGTGCGCGAGGTGGAGACGATCCTGCGGGCGAACAGCCGGACACCGGACCTGGTGATCGGTGACCTCCAGGGCCAGGTGGGCGCGACCCGGCTCGGCGCGGAGCGGGTGCGCGACCTGTGCGCGAAGCACGGCACGTCGACGGTGGCGTCCGCCGCCGAGCGGCTCTACCTGCTGACCGAACGCCGGGCGCGGGCGGCGATCGCGACCTGGCCCGACGGTTCCTACGAGGGCTACGCGGCCCTGCACAGCGAGGGACTGGAGGGCGGCAGGCCGGTCGCCGTCCGGGTGACGGTCACCATCGACGGTGACCAGGCGACGTTCGGCTTCTCCGCGTCCGACGACCAGGTGGGCGGGCCGTACAACATCAGGCCGCCGCTGGTGCGGGCCGTGTGCAGCTACGCGCTGAAGTGCCTGGTCGATCCCGAGCTGCCGTCCAACCACGGGCTGACACTGGCGGTGGAGACGGTCACCCGCGACGGCTCGGTGCTGTCGCCGGTGATGCCCGCGCCGGTGAACACCTACATGCCGATCGCCAACGTGGTGGCCGAGGCGATCTTCGACGCGCTCGGCCCGGTGCTGCCGCGGGCGAGGATCGGCGAGAGCAGCCGCGGCGTGTCCGGCACCCTGTCGCACATCCTGCCGGGGGAGCCCTACCCGCGTGTGCAGTACGAACTGCCGGCGGGTGCCGTCGGCGCCCGCGCGGACGCCGACGGGGTGTCCGCGTCGAAGGCCCACGTCGCCAACGGCACGATCACGCCGGTGGAGATCCTGGAGTCGGAGTTCCCGGTGGAGCTGGTGCGGTTCGAGCTGGTGCCGGACTCCGGGGGAGCGGGCCGGTTCCGCGGCGGTCTGGCCTATGTGCGGGAGTACCGGATGCTCGGTGACGGCCAGTTCTCCAGTCGCGGCGGGCATCTGCTGACGCCCCCGGCGGGGCGCGAGGGAGGTCTTCCCGGCGGCGGCGGCGCGACCATCGTGAATCCGGGCCGTGCCGATGAGCGCCACGTGTCGGCGCAGGACGGGAACGTCCGGCTGCACGCGGGCGATGTGCTGCGCCGGGAGATGAGCGGAGCCGGTGGCTACGGCGATCCGCGCGAGCGCGAGGTCGAGCGGGTGCTGGACGACGTGCGCAACGGCTACGTCACGCCCGAGTCCGCGCGTTCGGCGTACGGCGTGGTGGTGGTCCGCGCCGGCCACACCTGGGACGTCGACGCCGAGGCCACCGCCGCCCTGCGCGCCGGCTGACACCGCCGTCCTGTTGATCATTGTTCGGAAAGGAACAGACCGCATGAGGTTCGAGGACAAGGTCGCGATCGTCACCGGTGGCGGACGCAACGTCGGTCAGGCCATCTCCCACCGGCTGGTCGGCGAGGGCGCACGGGTCGCGGTCGTCGACATGGACGCCGGCCGCGGCGCGTCGGTGGCCGCCGAGCTGACCGCGATCCGGCCGGGCGCCGGGCACTACGTGCAGTGCGACGTCTCGTCGGCGGCCGACGTCCAGCGGATGGTGGCCGAGGTGGTCGACACCTTCGGCGGCGTGGACATCCTGGTGAACGGCGTCGCGATCACCGACCGCGGGACGACCGTCCTCGATCTGGAGGAGGAGGTGTGGAGCAGGGTCCTGGCGGTGTCGCTGGACTCGGTCTTCCTGTGCGCGAAGTACGTCGGCAGGCGGCTGGTCGCCCAGGGCCGCGGTGGCGTGATCGTCAACATCGGCTCGACCTCCGGGCACCGCGGCCGCCGTAACGCGACGGCGTACTCGGCGGCCAAGGGCGCGATCATCACCCTGACCCGGTCGCTGGCGGTGCAGCTCGGCGAACACGGGATCCGCGTCAACGCGGTCACGCCGAACAAGGTCGGTTCTCCCGTCGGCGAGGATGTGGAGCCCACCGACCGCAAACGGGAGAACCTGCTCGGCCGTGGCGCCGTGCCGTCCGATATCGCTGATGCCGTCGCCTTCCTCTGCTCCGCCGAGGCGGGTTTCATCACCGCCGCCGACCTGGTCGTCGACGGCGGCTCGCTCTACGCCTCGACCGCCGGCTGACGCGCCGCCGCCAGGGGTGGCAGCTCGGCGAGCAGCCGTCCGAAGCCCTGGGTGCGCCGGCCGACGCGGAAGTGTCGCTGTGTGTGCCACACCCTGGCGGCGACGCTGTGCAGCACCGGTACGTCGAGGTCCTCCTCCAGCACCGAGATGATGTCCAGGACGCGCCACCCCGCGCCGAGCAGGTAGATCAGGTCGGCGTCCGGGTGGCGCAGGAAGGACGCCTTGGCGTGCGCGTACACCTCGTGTGAGGACAGCTTCTGGACCTGGTCGAACGCGACGTCGATGCCGTCCATCGCGAGCACCGTGACGCCCGCGTCGGTGAAGTACCGGGCGAACATCTCGTTGAGCTCGTCCGGGAAATAGGTGATGCCGACCATCCGCGACACGCCGAGGGCCCGGATGGCCTCGACCTGCGTCACGCCTGAGGTGACCACGGGAAGGCCATAGGTCCGCTCCCAGCGGTCGAGTATTCTCCGCTCGCCTTCGTAGCCGTGCACCATGAACGGCGGCGCACCCGCGGGAGCGACGAGATCGACGCCGATCTCGGCCAGTTCCCGGACATGGTTCTCGATGGTGCCGAGCACGTCGTGGAATTCACGGACGCTGCCTTCGGAGATGCCCACGGTCATCGGGATGACGCCGATCCCCTCGGGCAGCAGCCGAATGGTCTCCTCCAGGGATCCCGGCCGGTGCGTCGGCTTGATCAAGCCCATTGTTCCACGCCAGCTACTGAATGCCACGTCGGCTCCTCGCCTTGAAATCGTTATCTCATAGGATGCCAGGTAAGCGTCGCTCCCGGATCCCGGAATTGTCAACACCGGACCCTGGAAAAGTTTTCGATCCCCCGCTCGGAGCCCGATTAGGCCCACATTATGAGATGGGCCCGTTGACCTTGGTGAAAAGCGTCGATTGCATGGCCTCCATTACCATTCGAGGTGGAGGAGAGTAGCTTATGTCCGCACGCCTACGTGCGATCTCCCTGCTGGCCGTGGCGCTTCTCGCCGCGGCCTGCGGCAGTCCCACCGACACCCGCGCCCAGGGGCCCGACGCCGGTGCGCGGTCGGCCTACTCCGCCGTGCTGTCGGAGATCAAGGGCCTGGACGAGCGGGCGCGCTGGAACCGGCTGGTCCAGCTCGCGGAGCAGGAGTCCGGGACATTCCTGGTCTACGGCACTCTCGTGAACGACCAGTTCAAGCCGATCATGTCGGACTTCGTCCGGGCCACCGGCAGCAGCAAGATCAAGGCGAGCTTCTACCGCTCCGGCAGCGAGGAGATGCTGGAGCGGGTGCTCCAGGAGGCCAGAGCGGGCCGTCCGCGGTCCGACGCCGTCATCACCCTGGCGACCGACCTCAGAATCCTCGGCGACCAGCGCCTGTTGCAGCGCTTCGACTCACCGCTCTCCCAGAAACTGTCCAAGGACGTGGTGTTCCCCGACTGGGCCGGTGTCTACATCAATGCCTACACCCTCAGCTGGAACACCAAGCTGGTGAAGGCCGATCAGGTCCCGACGACCTGGGAAGAGGTGCTGAACTACACCGCGCACCCGGTGGGAATCGAGGTACAGAGCTACGACTGGTTCGCCACCATGGTCACCAGGTACTTCATGGCCGAGAAAGGCATGACCGAGCAGCAGGCCGTCGCGGCGTTCACGAAGGCCAAGGCGACATTCGTCCCCGTGAACGGACGCAGCACGCTGGCGGAGCTCCTCAGCGCCGGGGAGTACGGCCTGGGCATCGGGACCTACACCCAGACCATCGACGACGCCAAGCGTGACGGCGCGCCCGTGGAGTGGAAGCCGCCCGTGCAACCGCTGGTGCAGCGCCCCAACGGCGTCGCGGCGATGGCGGGCAGCGACCAGCCGGCCACGGCTCTGCTCTTCGTCGACTACCTGCTGAGCGAGCGCGGTCAGAAGCTGATCGCGTCGTTCTCGCGGATCCCCACCAACCGCGACGTTCCGGGGGCGCTGCCCCAGGAGTACAGGGTCCTCACGGTGAACGAGGAGGAGATGGTCGGTCAGCGCCAGAAGTGGACCGACCTCTACGGCAAGGTCACCGGCCAGCCCGCGCAGAAATAGCCGGAGCCCGCGCCGGCGCCCTGGGGGCGCCGGCGCGGGCGTTCAGCGCAGGTCGGCCGTTCAGCGTAGGTCGGCAAGGTCCTCGACGGTCAGCTCGCCCATCAGGGGCTGTAGCGCCTCGATGAACGGCAGGTGGACGCCCGCGTCCTCGGCCAAGGCCAGCGCGACCTCAAGGTCCTTCTTGGGCCACCGCAGCCGCTGCGCGCCCCATTCGGCCAGCGGACGGTTGGCGCCACTGCCGATGCTGAGGAAGGCGCGCAGCTTGCCGGGATCCACACCGAGCTTCTTGGCGAGTGTCAGGGCCTCGTAGTTGGCGCGGATGCAGCTCCACAGCAGCAGGTTGTTCGCGGTCTTGGCGACCTGGCCGGCGCCGACGTCGCCGACGTGGCAGACGTTGATGGCGAACGCGGCGAACGCCTTGAGGCAGGCGTCGACCACGTGCGACGGCCCGCCGCACATCAGCTTGAGAGCGCCCGCCTCCGCGCCGCGCTCGCCGCCGACCAGGGCGACGTCGATGACGTGGACGCCGTGCCCGGCCGCGACGTCCGCCATCTCGGTGCAGGTGTCCGGGCGCACCGACGGGCAGATCGCCACGATGGTGCCCGGGCGGGCCTTGCTCAGAATGCCGTCCGGCCCGGTGATGGCCTTCTTGACCTGGGCGTCGTCGACCACGACCAGCAGCACCAGGTCGCTGCTCGCCGCCACCTCGGCCACCCCGCCGGCGACCGTGGCGCCCGCCTGCGCGGCGGCGGCCCGCGCCTCCTCGGACGCGTCGTACGCGACGACCGGCCAGCCGGCGCGGGCGGCGAAGGTGCCCATCATCCCGCCCATCCGGCCCCAGCCGATCAGACCGATGGTCTCGACGGTGCGGATCTCTGCCTCGCCCATGCGGGAACCCCTTCTCATCGGTGCGGGTAGTTAATGGCTAGTCCATATGTCCATTCAGTGTCAAGGAACGGGCGGTGCCCCTCCGATCCGTCTCAGCATTCGGTTCAGGCGTCTGGCCGTACGGCCGCGGGGCGTCCAACCTGGGCATCTGTCGAGGGGAGGGCGAAGTGGGTCGTTTGACCGGGCGCTGCGTCATCGTCACCGGCGGCGGGCACGGGATCGGCAGGGCCTACTGCCATCGGCTGGCGGCCGAAGGGGCCGCCGTGACCATCGCCGAGCTCGACGCCGCCGCCGCGGAGGCCGTGTGCGAGGAGATCGGCGACGCGGGCGGGACCGCGCTCGCCGTGCCGACCGATGTGGCGGACGAGGACGGCGTCGGCCGGATGGTGGAACGGTCGCTGGCGGAGTTCGGCCGGATCGACGGCCTGGTGAACAATGCCGCGATCTTCGCCACGGTGCCGATGTCCCGGGTCGGCATCGGGGAGCTGAGCGTCGAGGAGTGGGACCGGATGATGGCGGTCAACCTGCGCGGGACGTTCCTCACGTGCAGGGCCGTGCTGCCGGCGATGCGCCGGCAGGGCTCGGGCCGGATCGTCAACATCTCCTCCGGGACGGCGCTGAGCGGGTCGCCGTCCCGCCTGCACTACGTCACCTCGAAGGCCGGCGTGCTCGGCTTCACGCGGAGCCTGGCCCGGGAGGTCGGCCCGTACGGCATCACGGTGAACGCCGTCGCGCCGGGCAGCACGCTCAGCGAGAAGGAGCCTGACGAGCGGGTTCTCGAGCTGCGCCGGCGCCGGGTGGGGGCCAGGGCGCTCGCCCGGGTCCAGATGCCGGGCGACGTCGTCGGCGCGGTCGTGTTCTTCCTGTCCGAGGACGGCGCCTTCGTCACCGGCCAGACGCTGGTCGTCGACGGTGGTGCGACCATGCACTGACGCATTGATCGCTAAATGGGGCGGTAATACCGTTATGCCGAGTCCGGGGGGACCGTGCGGCGCCGACCCTGGCGAGGTGGACCGCGTGCCAGGCCGTTTCGTCCATGCCGCCAGCTATTGACAGACCGAAAAATGGTTATACCATTAGTTCAAAATCGGGGACCTCGGCACATCGGGTGACAGGTCGGGAACAAGGAGCGTAGATGGCCTACGACGCCGCTCGGTACGGCTCAGACGTGATGGTCGACGCGATGAAGGCGCATGGCCTGCGCTACGTGAGCCTCAACCCCGGATCGTCCTTCCGCGGCCTGCACGATTCGATCGTCAACTACGGCGGCAACAGCCCGGAGATCATCGAGTGCCCGCACGAGAAGGTCGCGGTCGGCCTGGCGCACGGGTACGCCAAGGCCACCGGCGAGGCGATGGGGGTGATCCTGCACAACGTCGTGGGCCTCCTGCACGGCGCGATGGGGATCTACTACGCCTATCTGGACCGGACACCGGTGGTGATCTTCGGCGGCACCGGCCCGATGGCCCTGGAGCGGCGCCGGCCGAACATCGACTGGATCCACACCGCCAACGTGCAGGGCAACGCGGTCCGCGACTACACCAAGTGGGACGACCAGCCCGCCACCGTGCGGTCGGTCCCGGAGACCATCGCCCGCGGCTACCGGATCGCGATGAGCGAACCACGCGGCCCGGTCTACATCTGCCTGGACGCCGGGCTCCAGGAGGACGAGCTCACCGAGGAGATCCCACCGGTCGATCCCGCGCGTTACCAGGTGCCGAGCCGGATCGGCCCCGACCCGCTGGCACTGGACCGCCTCGCGCGGATGCTGGTCGACGCGCGGCGACCGGTCATCGTCCCCGGGTACGCCGGCCGTGACCCGGCGGCCTTCGACCAGCTCGTCGAGCTGGCCGAACTCCTCGGCGCGGGCGTCATCGACACGGGCATCAGGCTGAACTTCCCCAACCGGCACCCGCTCAACGTGACCGGCTCGGACGACGCGCTCTCGGACGCCGACCTGGTGTTCTTCCTCGACGTCAAGGACTTCGGCAAGCCGACCCAGGTACTGGACCGGCTGACCCGGACGATCACGAGCCGGATCCCCGCGGACGCGAAGATCGTCGACCTCGGGTTCAACGATCTGGAGATCTCCTCCTGGTCCCACGACTTCACCGCGCTGCACCCGACCGATCTCCAGGTCACCGCCGACTCCGCCGTGGCGCTGCCGATGCTGCTCGACCGGTGCAAGGAACTCGAACGGGCCGATCCGGGGCGCCGTCCGGCGCGGGAGGAGCGGAAGTCGGTGCTGGCCGGTCGTCACGAGGCGGTCTGGGAGGGCTGGCGCCGCCAGGCCAAGGCCGACCGGGACCTGTCCCCGGTGTCGACCTCGCGGCTGGCCGAAGAGGTCTGGGAAGTGGTCAAGGAGCACGATTGGGTGCTCACCGCCGGCACCGCCTCGGGCTGGGCGCCGCGCATCTGGGACTTCGACAGGGCCTACCGGCACCCCGGCGCGAGCCTGGGCACCGCGACCCAGATCTCCATCTCCCTGGGCGTCGCGCTGGCCCACAAGGGCAGCGGGAAGCTGGTCGTCGACCTCCAGCCGGACGGCGACCTGATGTTCGACCCGGGCGCGCTCTGGGTCGCGGCGTACCACAAGATCCCGATGCTGGTGGTCATGTTCAACAACCGCGCCTACTACAACGACTGGGAGCACCAGGAGCGGATCGCGCGGCATCGCGGAACGCCGGTGGAGAACGCCTACCTCGGCATGGAGATCGACGGACCGGCACCGGACTTCGCGAACATCGCCCGGTCCTTCGGCTGGTACGGCGAGGGCCCGATCGACGACCCCGAGCAGGTGCAGGCCGCGGTACGCCGCGCGGCGGAGATCGTCATGTCGACCGGGCAGCCGGCGCTGGTCGACGTGGTCTGCCAGCACGAATGAGCGCGAACGGCGGGGGATGTCCGACCGACGAACCAACGACCAGGGAGTTGTCGTGACCGATATGTCGACAGCCGAGCGGACTCGGCTGGTGGTTCGGCTGAACCACATGACGCGCGGCTGGAGCTGGCGGAGGTTGCTCACCCCACAGGTGCTGATCATCGCCGTCGTCATCGCGTTCGTCGCCTATCTGGCGCTGGTGCCGCTCGGGTACCTGCTGTGGGGCACGTTCTATGACGGCACGTCGGTCACCTTCAGGTTCTTCACCGAGGCGTACTCGGCGTACGGCCTCACGTCCATGGTCGTGAACTCCTTCGCCTTCGCGATCGGCTCCACGCTCCTGTCGGTGACCATCGGCACCACGCTGGCGTACCTGACGGTCCGCACCAACGTGCCGTTCAAGGGCCTGATCTTCGCCGCGTCCCTGGTGCCACTGATCATTCCGGGCATCCTGCACACGATCGCGTGGATCTTCCTGGCCAGCCCGCGGGTCGGGCTGTTCAACAAGCTGCTGGAGCCGATCTTCGGACCCGGCGTGCTCAACGTGTTCAGCATCTGGGGAATGATCTTCGTCGAGGGGCTGCACCTCTCCCCTCTGGTGTTCCTGCTGATGTACGCCGCGTTCCGCAGCATGGACCCCTCGCTCGAAGAGTCGGCGCAGATGAGCGGCGCCCGGCTGCCCACCGTGCTGCGCCGGATCAGCCTCCCGCTGGCCAAGCCCGCGCTGGCCGCGTCCGTGCTCATCATGATGGTGCGCGCGCTGGAGGCGTTCGAGGTGCCCGCGCTGCTCGGCATCCCGAACGGCACCTGGGTCTTCACCTCGCGGATCTGGCGGGTGCTGAACCAGTACCCCGCCGACTACGGCCAGGCCGGGGCGTACGCCCTGTCACTGCTCGCGCTGACCACCGTCGGCGTCTTCTGGCAGTCCCGGCTGTCGAGGAGGGGCAAGGCGTACCAGACGGTGACCGGCAAGGGGTTCCGGCCGCGTCCGATGGACCTCGGCAAATGGCGGTGGCCGGCGACCGTACTCATCTTCGCCTACTTCCTGATCGCCGTCGCCATGCCGACGCTGATCCTCCTGTACGCCTCGTTCCAGCCGTACTACGCGATGCCCTCGACGAAAAGCCTGGAGACCTTCACGCTGGAGAACTACGCCTACACGCTGACCAACAGCCAGGCGCTGGGGGCGGCCAAGAACTCCTTCCTGCTGGGCATCGGCTCGGCCACGGCGGTGATGTTCCTGATGGCGATCGTCGCCTGGACGGTGGTGCGGACCAAGATCCCCGGCCGCTGGATGGTGGACAACCTGACCTTCCTGCCGCTGATCATCCCGGGCCTGGTGATGGGCGTCGCGCTGCTGTTCGTCTACCTGCGCTTCCCGGTGCCGATCTACGGCACGATCTGGATCCTCTTCATCGCCTACTTCACCCGCTACATGCCGTACGGGATGCGGTACGCCACATCGTCGATGTACCAGATCTCCGGCGAGCTGGAGGAGTCGGCGCGCAGCAGCGGAGCGAGCTGGTGGCAGACGTTCCGGCGGGTCAACCTGCCGCTGCTGATGCCCGGACTGCTCGCCGGCTGGATCTACATCGTGATGGTGTCCGTCCGCGAGCTGTCCAGCTCCATCCTGCTGTACTCGCCGGGCAACGAGGTGCTGTCCATCCTGATCTGGGAGCAATGGGAGAACGGGCAGTTCACCGAGCTCGCCTCTCTCGGGGTGCTGATGATCCTCGCGCTGGTCGTCCTCGTGGCCGTCGCCAACAGGCTCGGAGCGAAGGTCGGCGTCCGGGAACACTGAACGGCCGCCTGCACCGATCCCGCAGACCAACCCCCAGGGAGCAGAGCGCAATGCTGCAGATCGACAACCTCCGTAAGACCTTCGACGGCACCAAGAGCGAACGCAAGTCCCGAGTCGTCGCCGTCGACGACCTGTCGCTCACGGTCGAGGAAGGGCAGATGTTCACGCTGCTCGGCCCGTCCGGTTGCGGCAAGACCACCACGCTGCGCTGCGTCGCCGGCCTGGAGCACCCCGACCGCGGCGAGATCGTCGTCGGGGACCGGCCGCTGTTCTCCAACAAGCGCGGGATCCGGCTGGCGGCCAACGAGCGCGGCCTCGGCATGGTGTTCCAGTCCTACGCGATCTGGCCGCACATGAACGTACTGAAGAACGTGTCCTTCCCGCTCGAAGTGCTGCCGCGGTCCAAGCGGCTCCCGAAGAAGGAGATCAGGGCCCGCGTGGAGCGGGTGCTCGCCGTCGTCCAGCTGGAGAAGATGGCGGACCGTCCCGCGACCAACCTGTCCGGAGGCCAGCAGCAGCGGCTCGCCCTCGCCCGCGCGCTGGTGATGGAGCCGCCCCTGCTGCTCCTGGACGAGCCCCTGTCCAACCTGGACGCCAAGCTGCGCGAGGAGATGCGCTTCGAGCTCAAACGGTTGCAGCGGGAGCTGAACATCACCGCGGTCTACGTCACCCACGACCAGGTCGAGGCGCTGGCGATGTCGAACAGGATCGCGGTGATGCGCGACGGCAGGGTCGAACAGGTCGGCCGGCCGCGGGAGATCTACGAACGCCCGTCGTCGCGGTTCGTCGCGGACTTCATCGGCACGTCCAACTTCATCGACGGCACGATCGAGAGCCACGAGACCGGCGACATCTACCTCGTGGAGACCCCGCAGGGCAAGATCCGGGGCAGCTCGTCCGCCGACCTTCCGGTGGGGGAGAAGGTCGCGGTCTCGATCCGTCCCGAATACGTCGACGTGCAGAAGGGCGCGGCCCCCACGTCCGAGGCCGTCGGCCAATGGAGCGGTGTCGTCCAAACCCGGGCGTTCCTCGGCGAGTCCGTCGACCACGTCATCCGGGTCGGCGAGCTCGAACTGCGCGCCCGGTGCCACCCGTCGCTGTCGTTCCCGCCCGAGACCGAAGTGACCGTCACCCTCCAGGAGAAGATGTGCTCGCTGATCCCGGTCGGTGAGTGAGGGGCGACGGCGCCGGCTCAACCCGTTCAGCCGGGGCAACCCTCTGGCCGCGTCGTACCTCTGCGTCTTTCTCTACAGTTCCGGCGAGGCGGCACTGCACGTCCTGGTGCCGCCCTACCTCTCCGACGGCCGCGGCCAGGGTCCCGGCGCCATCGGCACCGTACTGGCGATCTTCGGGCTGAGCTCGCTGCTGACGCGGTTGCCGGTCGGCGCCGGCTACGCGGCCGACCGGGTCCGCCCCCTGCTGCTCGTCGGCGGGCTGCTGTCGGCCGGCGCCTTCGCCGTCGTGCCGCTCACCGACGAACTGGTCCTGTTCGGGGCGCTGATGGCGATGGACGGCGTCGGCTGGGCGATGGCCACCACCACCCAGCTCACCGTCCTGGTGGCGTCCCGCCCGTCGCACCTGTCGATCGCGTCGGCCATGGGCTGGTACTCCGGCTTCACCGGTCTCGGGAACGCCGTCGGCGGGGCCACCGCGGGCGTGGTGGCCGACCGGCTGGGATACACGGCCGGCTTCCTGGTGCTGGCGGCGTTCCCGGCCTTGGCGACCGCGGTCATGCTGCGGTCACTGCCGGGACAACTCGCCGCGGCGACCCGCGCCAAGGACGGCGACGGCAAGGAGCCGCGGCACAACGCACTCTCGGCGTTGCGATCGATCCGCACGCTGCCGATGGCGGTCTTCGGCGGCGCCTTGATCATGTTCTTCATCAACGTGCACAACGCGCTGCTCAGCACCTTCCAGCCGGTGCTGGCGCTGGCCGCCGGCCTCACCCTGACACAGATCGGCCTGCTGGCCAGCGTGCGTTCGCTCACGTCGTCGGTGACGAGGATCGCGTCCGGCCCGCTCTTCGCCCGGGTCAACGGGCGTTCCCTGACCACGCCGATGTTCCTGCTGGGCGTCGCCACCCTGTACCTGGTGCCCGTCGTCCGCGAGTCGTTCTGGCTCCAGGTCGTCGTGTTCGCCGCGGCCGGACTGTCCCGCGGCCTGCTACGGGTCACCGGCGCCGCGTCGGCCTTCGAGGACACCCGCGACGACCAGCCGCACGGCCTGGTCTCGGCCTTCCTGCACATGGGCCTGGACCTGGGAAAGGTCCTGGGCCCACCCATGGGCGGCGTCCTGGCCGAATGGGTCGGAGTAGCCACAATGTTCAAGGTCGCCGCCATCGCCCTACTGGCGGCCTACCTGACCTTCGCCCTAGCGTCCACCCGCCGACGCACAAACCCACCCCGAACCACCTGACCACCAGCCAAGGCCCGTTCGCCGCATCTCACCAACAGATCGGCTAAGCAGAGGCGCTGACTGGAGCCGGCATCGCTACCCATGAGTGAGGCGAATGATCCCAGCTTGTGGCGTGGGAACGGCCGACGTTCGCGAACCGGCGGCGGCTACCACCTTCCGGCGCAACCGGGCTGTCTTCAAGCATGCCGCCGGGTTCGCGGGCGACCTGGCGGCGTGGTAGATCGGCGCGTCGTGGTGAATCCTCGGCAGGCTCGGGAGTCGTTGACGGCGGTCACCTATGTGGGCCGGTCGTGCGGGCCTGAGTTGCGGGCGATGTTCGCATGGATGTGTTGCGCGGGTCTTCGGCCGGCGGAGGCGGCAGGGCTGCACCTTCCGACAACCGGCTGGGTGAAGAAGACCCGTCCGCAAGCCATAAGCGATACACCGATTCCGGCGAGGCTCACGATGAACGGGGCCGAGCACATTGAGAAGTAAGCGTCCGGGCGGGACGGCTATGTCGGCGGCCGGTTCCGAATTCGCAGTGCCGCTGTTCGGTTCCAGTCCTGCCGTTTTGGGTGGATGCCAGAATAATCACAGCCAGGGTACCTCGCGGACCTGGGCTGGGCGGCGAAAGCCGCGACCCAGCTGCCCCCGGAACGCGACTTCCGCGAATCCCGCTCGTAGACGACGATCGCTCTGCGGCCCCGCCTCCACCGAGGGGGCGGGTGAACCGCGTTAGGCAATCGGCGAATCCGTCAAGCGTTCTGCGTGCGCCCCATCGCGGCCTGGACGGCCCTCACGATCACGATGATCGGGACGACGAACACGTAGAAGAAGATCTGGTACTCGCCGCCTTCGAAAAGGAATCCCAGGTAGATGCCGTACCCCAGCATGGCGGCGCCGAGCACGACGTACACGACCCGCGCGAGGACCTTGGAGCCTGGAAGGATCGAAGCGCCCATCATGAGCACCCCGGAAACGGCGAGTGCGATGACGTACCACGAGAACATGGGTTCGGCGCTGAAATCGAGGTTCATGTGCTTCCTTGCGTCGGGGGGTGATTGAAACGCCAGAGACTGTAGCGCAGAGCTGTGACAGAAGCCGTGCGATTTACGGTCCCGGCTGGACGCCGAATACTGTATGGTTACGATGCGACGTCGCAGGGTCGAGTGCCGTAACGGCCGAAATTTCGCTCGGATGCTGCGACCGGCTCCTGGCAGTCGGCGACAGCTAGCGAACCGCCTCGCAAACGGACCTGTGCTCGTTGGCGGAGGCCTGGTCGGCACCGAGTCAACCTGCCGGAGGAGCTACCTGGAGGCCGCCCGGCCGTGACTTGTGCCGCCAGGTCAACGACCGGGCCCCTGCGAGACCCGCACGCGACCGCATGCCCGGAGGTCTCGTAGTCCTGGTTCTACACGCCCCCATCGCCCGCGTGCAGCGGCGTCGCCGTCCCGCGGTGGGGATCATCTAGTCGAGCGGCTGTCCCGAGAGGCGATTCCTCTTCTGCGATGGCCGACTGATTGTGGTGCATGAGCAGGTGCACCGTCTGGTGCAGACAACCCATGAGCCACCTCCAAGATCGCCGCCAACGTCGGATGGGGCCCTGCGGGCTTCGGGCGGGCACGCGCCCTGAGCCGCCAGGACTTCGATGGCGACCCCGGCTCCTCGGGCGCGCCGATCCCGCTGTTATGGCCGGGCGCGGGTGAGCGCGAGTCCACCGTGACCGGAAGCGTGCGGTTCACGGTCCCGGTGTTAGGGCCCGTCCCCCGGCGAGACCACTCCGCATCGGGCTGAAACATGGTGAAACTGAGCAGGTCATCCCTGGAAACACGACCGTAACCTCAGAGCGATGAAGTGCTCTCGTAACCTCACATTTCCGTCACGAGAGCAGGAATCACATGCGCCACAGCCTCTCCGTCGCCGCCCTCGCCGGGACGCTCGTCATCTCCCTCGCGGCACCGGCCGCCGCCGACCCGCCGCAGGAACGTGCCTGGCGGCAGTTGCGCACTGACCTGCAAGCCGTTGTCGCCGACGCCGCTGACACAGGGATCACCTTGTCGGTCGCGGCCACCGACCTTTCCGGACGCTACTGCGGCGCGAGCCTGGAGGCGGGCGGCGACGAACGGGTCAAGGCCGCCAGCGTCATCAAGCTGGGGCTGCTGGTCACGCTGATGGACAAGGTCGACCGCGGTTTGCTCGATCTGGACACGTCCGTGCACATTCCGGCGGGGTCGAGCAACATCGTGGGTGGCTCGGGCACCCTGCGCGACCGCGAGTTCCCACTCGACATCACCGTTGACGAGCTGATGCGCCTGATGGTGCAGGTTTCCGACAACACCGCCACGAACGTCCTGATCGACGTGGCCGGAGGGTTCGGCGTCGTCAACTCGTTCCTGGCCGCCGCCGGTTACGAGAGCCTGTGGCTGGGCCGCAAGATGATCCACCCCGCCGCGCCGCCGCTGCAGGAGAACTACATCACCGCCAGCGAGGTCACCGAACTCATCACGGAGTTGTGGAAGGGAACGCTGGTGTCCCGATCGTCCAGCGACTACATCCTGGACCTGATGCGCGGCCAGCTCGTCAACACCAAGTACGGGGCTGTGATCCCGCGCGAGCACCTGGCGAACAAGACCGGTGAGCTCGCCGACGTCTCCCACGACTCGGGGGTCATCACCCTGCCCGGCCGGGAGATCGCGCTCACCACCACGACCGCCTACTCCGGCCTTCCCCAGACCGAGGTCAACCAGTACGTCCAGGAGACCGCGCGGATCGCCTATCGATTCGCCCAGTCCGCGCTGCCTGGCGACAAGGGCAAGCGTCCCGCCAACTCCTACTGCCGGGGATCACACTGATCGGCGTCCCAGATCGCCGCGTTGATACCGGACTGTCTGAGGCGGAGGTGTCCGCTCAGGGGCTTCCAAGATCCCCGTGGTGACGGGTGGTGTCACGCCAGAAGTATCCGTTTGCGGAGTGGTGGCAGGCCGGCTCGGCCGTACATTGCTGCCTGAGGAGCTTGATTTTGCTGATGACGCCTCCGCAGGGGCCGTTGCTGGAGGGCAGGGCGAACCCGGCGGCGTCGTGGTCGATGAGCAGGCCCTCGGCGCACGAGCGGCAGGGCCGGCCACCCTCGCATCGGCGCGGACCTGCTCGATCCAGGAGTCCAGGCGTGCGGTGTGCTCTCGATGTCGCCGAAGATCACGGTTGCGTGTGCGAGGAGATCGGCGTCGATGCGGAGAAGCTCGCGGGTGTGCCGCGGACGCGGGCGGCACTTCTCCAAGAGGCCCTGTATGCGGCGGTGAAGATGCAGCACTTGCGGGGGAAGCCGCTTCGCCGGCACCTGCGTATGCGCGGTGGCCAGGGATGAGGTCGATCGCGCAAGTCCTTCGATCGTCTCGTCCGCGGTGTCGCTGGCGGTGAGCCACCGGGTCAAGCGGGAGATGTCACCGGCGGCGTCCAGCTCTCCCTCACTGGCCGGGATGCTCTTGGTGTCCTCCGGTTCGGTCGGTGGCTCGGTGTGTGCGCGCCCGAGGGACGGCGACGGCTGACGCGCTCAGGCGCCGCCGTGGTGCCAGTCCCGAAGTCATACAGGCGGTGTCGGGCATGTTGAGGCCGTCGGCGATGCGCTCGAAGACCTCCAGGGCCACGACCTGGCGGCCCCCTGCTTCATGGTCTCGCTGATCTTGCCTGGGGTCATGCCGCAAGATCATTCCGTGTAACGGGTCCATGTGGCTGCTCGCGGTGGCGTTCGGCTGCGTGCGCGATCACCGGGTGGACCCGTGTTTGCCCAGCTCTAGGGGTTTGCTGGGTGGGGAGGGCGCGCCCAGAGGGATTCGAACCCCCGACCGTCGGTTTAGAAGACCGATGCTCTGTCCGGCTGAGCTATGGGCGCCTGCTGGGCCCTGAGTGTAGAGCGCGACCCGTGGTCTTCGCACGGGCGTATCTGGGAGATGGCCCTGGCAGTGGCCTTGAGGGTAGCCGGGCGGGGCGTGGGGCGCCGGTATGTTCTGGGGCGTGATGCCCGCCTTGGGCGGGGCGGTTTGGGCTGTTGCGTACCGGAGGCCCGTCGTGGCTCGGGTGGGGAGGGGTTGGATGCGGGGCTCGCGGGTGGGGTTGCTGCTGGGGATGGCCTTGGACGTGGTGTTCGGGGATCCGCGGAGGGGGCATCCGGTGGCCGCTTTCGGCCAGGTGGCGAAGGCTTTGGAGCGGCGGCTTTACAGGGATGACCGGGGGCGGGGTGCCCTGTATGTGGGGGTGTTGGTCGGGGGTGCGGCGGGGGCCGGGGTGCTGGTGGAGCGTTGGACGCGGGGCCGGGCTGGTTGGCGGGTTGCGAGTACCGCGCTGGCTACGTGGGCCGTTCTGGGTGGGACCTCTTTGGGGCGGGAGGGGTTGAGGATGGCGCGGGTCCTGGAGGAGGGGGACGTTGAGAGGGGGAGGGAGCTGCTTTCGCATCTCTGTGCGCGGGATCCGGCCGGGCTTGGGGTGGATGAATTGGCTCGGGCGACCGTGGAATCGGTGGCGGAGAACACGTCCGATGCGGTGGTGGCTCCGTTGTTCTGGGGGCTGGTAGGGGGCGTGCCGGGGTTGTTGGCTTATCGGGCGGCCAACACGCTGGATGCCATGGTGGGTTACAGGAGTGAACGGTACGAGAGGTTCGGGTGGGCGGCGGCCCGGCTGGATGACGTGCTCAATTGGGTGCCCGCGCGGGTGACCGGGGTGCTCGCGGTCATCGCCGCGGGACGCAGGGCGCCGGACGCGCTCAGGGTTTTGGTGAGGGACGGCGGGCGGCATCCGAGTCCTAACGCGGGGAGGTGCGAGGCCGCCTTCGCGGGTGCGCTCGGAGTGAGGCTCGGGGGTGTCAATTCCTACGGTGGGATAACGGAACGGCGGGACGAGATGGGGGACGGCCGGGCGCCCGAGGTGAGGGACGTGCGGAAAGCGGTCCGGCTTTCGGCGGGGGTGGCCGGGCTGGCTGCGTTGGTGATCGGCGTGAGGCGGTGAGCGGCGGGCTTCTGGTCGCCGGGACGACGTCCGACGCGGGCAAGAGCGTTGTGGCGGCGGGGTTGTGCCGATGGCTTGCGCGGCGCGGAGTGAAGGTGGCGCCGTTCAAGGCGCAGAACATGTCGCTCAATTCGATGGTGACCGCGGACGGCGCCGAGATCGGCCGGGCCCAGTACATGCAGGCCCAGGCGGCGGGGGTCGAGGCGCGGGCGGTCATGAATCCCGTGCTGCTCAAGCCTGGGAGCGACCGGCGCAGCCAGGTGGTCGTTCTGGGACGTCCGGTGGCCGAGGTGGACGCGCTGGAGTACGGGCGGCACAAGGAGCGGCTGGGAAGGATCGTGGGGGAGAGCCTCGCGGAGCTCCGGGCCGAGTTCGACGTGGTGATCTGCGAGGGGGCCGGGAGCCCGGCGGAGATCAATCTGCGGGCGGGGGACATCGTCAACATGGGGTTGGCGCGCGCCGCGGAATTGCCGGTGGTGGTGGTCGGGGACATCGACCGCGGCGGTGTCTTCGCCTCCCTATACGGGACGGTGGCGCTGCTGGACGAGGCGGATCAGGCGTTGGTGGCGGGATTCGTCATCAACAAGTTCCGCGGCGCGGAGGAACTGCTGCGTCCCGGGGTGCGGAGGCTCACCGAGCTGACCGGACGGCCGACGTTCGGAGTGCTTCCGTGGAAACCGGGGTTGCGTCTGGACGCCGAGGACTCGCTGGCGCTGGAAAGGCCGAGTGCCGAGGCGACCGCGCCCTATGGCCGGGAATCGTTGAGGGTCGCGGTCGTCCGGTTCCCGAGGATCTCCAATTTCACGGACCTGGACGCGCTGGCCTGTGAACCGGGCGTCGTGGTGCGGTACGCGGTGAACGCGGGCGACCTCGCCGACGCGGACCTGGTGGTGCTGCCGGGCTCCCGGGCGACGGTGGCGGATCTGCGCTGGCTGCGTGAGCGGGGGATCGCGGAGGAGGTCGTCCGGCGTGTGGCCGAGAAACGGCCGGTGCTGGGGATCTGTGGTGGTTTCCAGATGATGGCCCGGCACATCGAGGACGGATACGAGTCGGGGGAAGGGAGCGTCGAAGGGCTCGGGCTGCTGCCCGCCAGGGTGGTGTTCGAGGGCGAGAAGACGCTGGGGCGCCCGAGCGGACGGGCCTACGGGGAGCCGGTCACCGCGTACGAGATCCATCACGGGATCGTGGAGGTGGAGGGCGGGAAGCCGTTCCTGGACGGGTGCCGCGTGGGCGCGGTGTGGGGGACCGCCTGGCATGGGGCGATGGAGAACGACGGTTTCCGCCGCGCCTTCCTGGCCGACGTGGCGCGCCTGGCGGGACGGGACTTCACCCCCGCTCCGGACGTCGCGTTCTCGGCGTTGCGCGAGGAGGCGCTGGACGCGCTCGGCGACCTGGTCGAGGAGCATCTGGACACCGAGGCGATCTGGCGGCTGATCGAGCGCGGCGCGCCCCGGGGCCTGCCGGTGGTCCCGCCCGCCGGCGGATGACCCGCCGCCGGAGGTGCGCGGGCCGGTAGTGTGATCCGCTCGGAACCTCACCGGCCTCAGGAGGATCGTGCCGTGACCGAGCCGCGGACCAGTCTCATCGTCCCGCTGATGAAGGCACGGGTGCCGGCGGAGGTGCAGTTGGAGTTCCCGCTGCCGGCGGAGGAGGAGCCGATCCGCGAACCGTTCGCGGGCGACCTGTACGTCACCTACGCGCTGGAGCCGGCGGGGTCGCTGCGTCCCGAGCTTGGGGGACGGCGGTACGAGCACGTCGCCCGCAGGCATTGCGCGGAGCTGGGGATCGACCCCGGGGACCTGCGCCGCCTCGCGACGGTGAACCTTCGCAATCTGCGTCCCGACCTGCGGATGAGCTGGTACCCGGACGCCCGCGCCGTGACGGTCTCGCTCGGCCCCGCCTCCCCGGCGCCGGAGGCCGGTGCGGTGGCCGGGCTTGAGGCGGGGCTGATCCTGGACGACGGGTTCCTGGAGAAGCTGGCTCAGGACGTGGAGGGCGATCTGGTGGTGGCGGCGCCCGCCAGGGACGTGTTCGTCGCGTCCGGCACGGCCCACCCCGACGGCCTGGACAAGCTGCGCTGGGCCGTCGAGCGGGTGTGGTCCGAGGACCGGGACGAGGACGACGACCCGGCATGGGACGTCCCACCAGGTCACCTGCTGACCCGCGACCTCATGGTGTGGCGTGAGGGGACGTGGACGGCGCTCGCCTGAGTCCTCCCTCGCCCAAGGTCCAGGCCGCCTTGTACGGTGCTTGATCGTGGATGGACATAAGGGTGAGTCCGCGGCCGAGCAGGTTCCCGGCCCGGTCTGGAGGGTGAAAGGGGATCCTCTGGTGCGCGGCTCCGGCAGCGGGCCGCTCGCCGGGATCAGGGTCGCCGTCAAGGATCTCTACGCGGTCGCGGGGCAGCGGATCGGCGCGGGCAATCCCGACTGGCTCGCGGAGGCGCCCGTCCAGGAACGCAACGCCTGGGCGGTGCAGGCGCTCCTGGACGCCGGCGCGGACATCACGGGGATCGCGCAGACCGATGAGCTCGCCTTCAGCCTGAACGGCACGAACAAGCACTACGGCACCCCGCCCAATCCCGCGGCGCCGGGCCGTATCACCGGGGGTTCCAGCAACGGTCCCGCGTCGGCGGTCGCGCTGGGTGCCGCCGACCTCGGGCTGGGCACGGACACCGCGGGTTCGGTCCGTGTCCCGGCCTCGCACTGCCGGCTGTTCGGGTTGCGTCCCACGCATGGTGTGGTGTCCACGGAGGGGTTGCAGCCGCTGGCGTCCTCGTTCGACACGGTGGGCTGGTTCGCCCGTGACGCCGGGCTGCTCCGGCGGGCGGGCGACGTGCTTCTCCCGCCCGCCGAGGTCGAGCCCGTCCGCACCTTCCTGATCGCCGAGGACGTGCTGGAGCTGGCCGAACCCGCGACCCGGGCGTCCTTCGAGGAGGCCGCCCGCACGCTGGCCGAGCGCCGCGCCGGAACGGACGGCCCCCAAATACGGCGTGTGGAGTCGCTGCTCGGCGGACGCCTGGAGACGTGGTTCCCGGCGTTCCGTGCCGTCCAGGCCGCGCAGGCGTGGAAGGCGCACGGCGCGTGGATCGAGGCGCATCCCGGTTCGCTGGGCGAGGGCGTGATGGCGCGGTTCGCGCTCGGCCGCGACCTGGACCCGCGCGACCGCGAGACCTCCGAGGCCCTTCTGGACGAGGCGCGCGGCGTGCTGTACGCGGCGCTTGAGCCGGGCACGGTGCTCCTCCTGCCGGCCGCGACCGCCCCGGCGCCGCTCGTGGGCCTGGAACGCGCCGCGATGGAGAAGTACCGCTTCACGACGCTACGCCTGACCAGCCTGTCCTCGATCGCCGGGCTGCCCGCCGTGGTGATGCCCATGGCGCCGGTGGACGCGCTCCCGATCGGCCTGTGCGCGGTCGGCCCCCGCGGCACCGACCGCACGCTGCTCGACCTCGCCGCGTCCTTCGTCGATGGGGGCGCCGCCTCGCCGGAGGCATGACAACGGGGTCGGGCCTGGTCATGGCCCGGATAATGCGATGCGAGCCGCGTCCCGTCGCGCCTACAGTGCGGGGATGGTCTCGATCGAGCAGGTGCTGGGCTTCTCGGCGATCGCCCTGGTGATCATCGTGATCCCCGGCCCGAGCGTCCTCTTCGTGGTCGGCCGGGCCCTGGCGCACGGCCGCCGGACGGCGCTGACCAGCGTCGCCGGCAACGCGCTCGGCGCGCTGGTGGCGGTCGTGGCGGTGGGGCTCGGGGTCGGGTCGGTCATCGAGCGTTCCGCGCTGCTGTTCACGGTCCTCAAGCTGGCCGGTGCCGCGTACCTGTGCTACCTGGGCGTCCAGGCGTTCCGGCACCGCCGTTCCCTGGAGGGCGCGCTGGACGAGCTGGGCGCCGCGTCCCGCGCGACCGGGAGACGCGAGCTGTGGCAGGGGTTCGTGGTCGGTGTGACCAACCCCAAGACGCTGGTGTTCTTCGCGGCGGTGCTGCCGCAGTTCGCCGACCCGTCGCGCGGCCACGTGCCGCTGCAGATGATGACGTTCGGCCTGATCTTCTGCCTGATCGCGCTGCTGTGCGACAGCGTGTGGGGCCTGGCCGCCGCCACCGCGCGTCAGTGGTTCGCACGGTCCCCGCGCCGTCTGTCCGTGGTCGGCGGCACCGGCGGGCTCATGATGATCGGCCTGGCGGTGACCGTGGCGGCCACCGGACGGAAGGACTGAGCACGGCATGCCCGAGACCCCGCCCGAGATCATCCGGCACTACCGGTCGGCCGACGAGGGAGCGCGGATCACCTCCGGCTTCGGGCGGCTGGAGCTGCTGCGCACCCAGGAGATCGTGCGCCGCCATCTGGCGGGCGACGGCCGGGCCCTCGACCTTCTCGACATCGGCGGCGGCACCGGTGTGCACGCGGCCTGGCTCGCGGCCGACGGGCACCGGGTCCGGTTGTTCGACGTCGTCCCCGAGCATGTGGAGGCGGCCCGGCGGCTGGCGGAGGCGACCCCGGGCCTCACCGCGTCCCTGGGGGACGCCCGGAGCCTGCCCGTTCCCGACTCGGCGTTCGACGGCGCCCTGCTGCTCGGCCCGCTCTACCACCTCACCGGACGGGACGACCGCGTGGCCGCCCTGCGCGAGGCGGGACGCGCCGTCCGTCCCGGCGGGCCCGTCTTCGCCGCCGCGATCTCACGTTTCGCGTCGCTGTTCGACGGGCTGGCCCGCGGTTTCCTGTTCGACCCGGAGTTCCGGCGGATCGTGGAGGACGACCTGGCCACGGGCCGGCACCGCAACGAGCGCGACCGGCCCGGCTGGTTCACCACCGCCTACTTCCACCATCCCGGCGAGCTGCGCGGCGAGTGCCTGGACGCGGGCCTGGACGTGGTGGAGATCGTGGGGATCGAAGGGCTGGCGGGCTGGCTGCCCCAGCTCGCCGACCGGTGGGACGACCCAGAGTCCCGGGAGATCATCCTTCGGGCGGCCAGGGCCACCGAGACCGAGCCGAGCCTGCGCGGGCTCAGCGGCCACCTGATCGCCGTGGCCCGCGTCCCGGGATGAGCACCGCGCCCGGGTTCAGCCTTCCCGCCAGTTCAGCCGGATGAGACGGTTCCTGGCGTCCTCGGCCACCTCGGCGTCGGCCACCACGTCGTAGGTGGAGGCGACGATCTGGCTGCGGGACGTGAAGTCCCGGCGGCCCCGGGTCAGGGCGTGGGCGATGAAGCCGAACACGGCCCCGAACACCGCGCCGATGACGATCGCGCCGAGGAACAGCGGGACGGCGGCGCCGCGCTCGATGGTGAAGAGGGTGAGCAGAAGCCCGACCAGGAGGCCGAACCAGGCGCCGCTGCCCGCTCCGGCCATGGCGGCACGGGGCGTGGTGAGGCGGCCCAGGACGGTCTCGACCATCTTGAGGTCCGAACCGATGATCGCGGTCCGTTCGACCGGGAACCCCTCGTCCGACAGGAAGTCGACCGCCCGTTGCGCGGACGCGTAGTCGTCGTAGGAGCCGACGACCGGGCGTTCGGTCGCGGGCGGGATGGATGGCATGGACATGCCCGTGCCCTACCCGCAGACGGCGGGGCTACGATGGCGGGGCGATGGCGGGTGAGGAATCCGGTGCGAGTCCGGAGCTGTCCCGCAACTGTGACCGGGGAGTCCTCCCTCGACTAGGGCCACGGCGGTGACGCTGGAAGGCCGGGGGCAGGGCGCCGATCCGGGAGCCAGGAGACTCCGCGTCGTCGTTGCCCTCGTCACCCGAGCCGGGGCGTGGAGACCCCGGGGGAGGCTTGCCGATGCGTGTCCTGCTGCTGTCCACGGCCGATACCGAGCTGCTCGCCGCGCGCGCGGCGGACTCCGGATATGTGACCGCCAACCCCGTCCGGCTCGACCTCGATGAGCTGGGACCGCTCACCGAAGGCGTGGACGTCGCGATCGTGCGGCTGCTGGGGGGACGCAAGACCTGGCCCGAGGGCGTGGAACGGCTGAGGGGCACCGGGCTCCCGCTCGTCCTGCTGGGCGGGGAGGCCGATCCGGACGCGGAGCTGATGGCCCTGTCGACCGTCCCGGCGGGTGTGGCGGCGGAGACGCTCGATTACCTGCGCGAGGGCGGCGTCGAGAATCTGCGGCAGTTGTCGCGTTTCCTGAGCGACACCGTGCTGCTGACCGGTGAGGGATTCGCCCCGCCGGTGCCCATGCCCTCGTACGGAATCCACGGCGACCGCCCGCGGAAGGACGGGCCGACGGTCGGGGTCGTCTTCTACCGGGCCCATGAACTGTCGGGCAATACGGCCTTCGTGGACGTCCTGTGCGAACGCATCGAGGCGCACGGGGCCAACGCGCTGCCCGTTTTCTGCGGCTCCCTTCGCGGCGCCGACCAAGGACTGCTCGACCTTCTGGGACGGGCGGACGCGCTCGTCGTGACCGTGCTCGCGGCCGGTGGCGCGGTGGCCGCGGACGCGGCGGCGGGCGGGGACGAGGACGCCTGGGACGCCGGCGCCTTGGCCGCCCTCGACGTCCCGGTCGTCCAAGGGCTGTGCCTGACCTCCGGCCGGGCGGCGTGGCGGGACTCGGACGGCGCGCTGACCCCCATGGACGCCGCCATGCAGGTCGCGATCCCCGAATTCGACGGCCGCCTGATCTCCGTGCCGTTCTCGTTCAAGGAACACGGACCGGACGGGATCCCCGTCTACGTCGCCGACGAGGAACGCGCGGACCGGGTCGCCGGAATCGCCGTGCGGCACGCCGCGCTGAGGCGTAAGCCGAACGCGGAGAAACGGGTGGCGCTCGTCCTGTCGTCGTATCCGACCAAGCATGCGCGTGTCGGGAACGCCGTGGGGCTCGACACGCCCGTGTCGGCGGTCCGGCTGCTGAGGCGCATGGCCGAGGCCGGGTACGACCTGGGCGACGACCACGCCCTGTGGGCGGATCCCGACGACGGCGACCCGCTGATCCACCGGCTGATCGCCGCCGGGGGGCACGACGTGGAATGGCTCACCGAGGAACAGCTGCGCCAGGCGCCCGTCCGCGTCCGGCTCGACGACTACCGGGAATGGTTCGAGGCCCTGCCGGGGTCGCTGCGCGCGGGCGTCCGGGAGCAGTGGGGCGAGCCGCCGGGCGACCTCTACGTCGACGGGGACGAGATCGTGCTCGCCTCCCTCCGCTTCGGCAACGTGATCCTGATGATCCAGCCGCCCCGCGGCTTCGGGGAGAACCCGGTCGCGATCTACCATGATCCCGCCCTGCCGCCCTCGCACCACTACCTGGCCGCGTACCGCTGGCTCGACCGCGGGTTCGGCGCGGACGCGGTCGTCCACCTGGGCAAGCACGGCACGCTGGAGTGGCTGCCCGGCAAGGGGCTCGGCCTGTCGGACGGGTGCGCCCCGGACGCGGCGCTGGGCGACCTGCCGTTGATCTACCCGTTCATCGTGAACGACCCGGGCGAGGGGACGCAGGCCAAGCGGCGCGGCCACGCCACCGTCGTCGATCATCTGGTGCCGCCGATGGCCCGCGCCGAGTCGTACGGCGACCTGGCGAGACTGGAGCAGCTCCTGGACGAGTACGCGACCGTCGCCGATCTCGACCCGGACAAGCTGCCCGCCGTCCGGGCGCAGATCTGGACGCTGGTGCAGGCCGCGCAACTGCACCACGACCTGCGCCAGGACGAGATGCCCGGCGAGGCCGAGTTCGATGACTTCGTCCTGCACATCGACGGGTACCTGTGCGAGATCAAGGACGTGCAGATCCGCGACGGCCTGCACGTCCTCGGACGGCACCCGGAGGGGGAGGCGCGCGTCAACCTCGTCCTGGCGGTGCTGCGCGCGTCGCAGGTGTGGGGCGGGGTCGCGGGGGCGATGCCCGGCCTGCGCGCCGCCCTCGCCGCCGAGCACGGCCTGGACGAGCGGCGCCTTCTGGACGACCCCGGCCGCCCGCTGGAGCATCCCGTACCGGGGCTGGGCGACGGCCCGTCCCGCACCGCGTCCGACGTGATCGACCTGCTGGAACGCACCGCGCGGACGCTCGTCCAGGGCATGGAGGAGGCGGGATGGGACCTCGGCGCCGCCAAGGCCGTCTGCGACACGGTGCTGGGCCGCGAGGTGCCCGATGTGGTGCGCCTGCTGGAGTTCGGGGCGTCGGAGCTGGTGCCGCGGCTGAACGCCACGGCGGGTGAGATCACCGCCGTCCTGCACGCCCTGGACGGCGGGCACATACCGTCCGGGCCGTCGGGCTCACCCACCCGCGGCCTGGTCAACGTGCTCCCCACCGGCCGCAACTTCTACTCGGTCGATCCGAAGGCGATCCCGTCCCGCAACGCCTGGGAGGTGGGCGTCGCGCTGGCCGACTCGCTGATCGCGCGGCATCTGGCCGACACCGGCGAGTACCCGTCCAGTGTGGGCCTCACCGTGTGGGGGACGTCCGCGATGCGCACCCAGGGCGACGACATCGCCGAAGTGCTCGCGCTGATCGGGTGCCGTCCCGTCTGGGACGACGCGTCCCGCCGCGTCACCGGCTTCGAGATCGTCCCGGCGGCGGAGCTGGGACGGCCGCGCATCGACGTCACGCTCCGCGTCTCCGGCTTCTTCCGGGACGCGTTCCCACACGTCATCGCGCTCCTCGACGACGCGATCAGCGCGGTCGCCGGGCTGGACGAGCCGGCCGACGCCAACCATCTGCGGCGGCACGCCCTCCAGGACCACGCCGCGCACGGCGACTGGCGGCGCGCCACGTCCCGGATCTTCGGGTCCAAGCCCGGCGCGTACGGGGCGGGCCTGCTGCCGCTGATCGACGCCCGCAATTGGCGTGACGACCGTGACCTGGCCGAGGTGTACGCGGTGTGGGGCGGCTACGCCTACGGACGCGGCCTGGACGGGCGTGAGGCGCGCGCCGACATGGAGAACGCGTTCCGCCGTATCGCGGTCGCCGCCAAGAACCAGGACACCCGCGAGCACGACATCGTCGACTCCGACGACTACTTCCAGTACCACGGCGGCATGGTCGCCATGGTCCGTTCCCTCACCGGGACGAGCCCCGCCGCCTACATCGGCGACTCCGCGCTACCGGACCAGGTGAAGACCCGCACCCTCGCCGAGGAGACCCACCGCGTCTTCCGCGCGCGCGTGGTCAACCCCCGCTGGATCGCCGCCATGCGCAGGCACGGCTACAAGGGCGCGTTCGAGCTGGCCGCGACGGTGGACTACCTGTTCGGCTATGACGCGACCGCCGGTGTGGTGGACGACTGGATGTACCAGAGGCTCGCCGAGGAGTACGTGTTCGACGAGGAGACCCGCTCGTTCATGGAGCAGTCGAACCCGTGGGCGCTGCGCGGCATCACCGAACGCCTCCTTGAGGCGGCGGACCGGGAACTGTGGGCCGAGCCCGACCCGGACGTCCTGCGCCGCCTCCAGGCGACCTATCTGGAACTGGAGGGAGACCTGGAGGACGGCGCGTAGGCGGGGCGTCGTCCTACGGCTTGCGGCCGACCGCGCCGTAGGCGTCGACCGCCTCGGGCTCGCCGAAGGGATTCGGGTCCGGGCGCCACTGGCTGACCGGGACCAGGCCCGGCTCCAGGAAGTCCAGCCCCTTGAAGAACCGGGCGATCTGCTCGGGAGAGCGCAGGACGAGCGGCGCGTTCCCGGACTCGTTCCACACCTCCACGATCCGGTCCGACGCCTCCCCGTGAATGACGTTCGTCCCGTCGTACATCACCAGGTAGCTTCCAGGGGCCAGCGCGCCGACCAGGTGGTCCACGATCCGGTACGCCTCCTCGTCGTCGGTGATGAACTCCAAAATGCCCATCAGCATCAACGCGACCGGCCGGTCGAAATCCAGGGTGCGCGCCGCGTTCTCCAGTATGTACTCAGGATTCCGCAGGTCGGCGTCGATGTAGTCGCACGCCCCCTCCTCGGTGCTGGTGAGCATCGCCTGGGCGTGCACGAGGACCAGCGGGTCATTGTCGACGTACACGATCCTGGCGTCGGGCGCGAGGCGCTGCGCGACCTCATGGGTGTTGTCGACGGTGGGCAGGCCCGTGCCGACGTCGAGGAACTGCCGGACCCCGGCCTCCCCGGCCAGGTGGGAGACCGCCCGATTGAGGAACTGCCGCGACGCCCGCGCGAGCACGGGCACTGTCGGCAGCATCCGCGTGATCTCGTCGCCGACCTGCTGGTCTACCTCGTAGTTGTCCTTGCCGCCCAGCCAGTAATTCCAGATCCGCGCCACATGCGGCACCGTCGTGTCGATCTTCGGCTGATCTCCGGAACCGTCCACCAACGTTCTCCTCCGTCCATAGGCGATTCCCAGAGCATCGCATTTCCCGGGCGGTTCCGGTGGGCCGAATGGGGACAATTGCGCTTCGGCGGGGCACGTGGTGCGCCGCTACGAATGAATGGGCGCGTGGAAGGGCCAGCGGTGGCCTATGGCGACGTGGGAGATCACGGCGAGGCCCAGGGCGTTGAGGCCGACGTGGCCGATCCATTCCTCGGGTTGCACGCGCTTGAAGTCGATGGCGCCGGCTATGGCGGCGGTGATGGCGTAGAGGGCGGCGGCGAGGGCGATGGTGGCGGCCAAGGTCACGGCGCGTTCCCATGGGGGCGACAGGAACCGCTGTGCCCAGCCTTGGAACAGCATGCCGACGATCAGGCCGGCCGCGATCGCCATGCCCGCCCACGCCTGGATGAGCGGAGGGTCGGCGACGGAGCGGGCCGCCAGGTAGGTCGGCCAGGCGCCGGAGAGGACGACGAGGTTGGCCGTTGGGATGCGGATCCAGCGGCGGGTGATCCGGGCGAACGGCCATCCTCGCCACACCACGAAGATCCATACCTGCCAGAGCCCCACCAGGACCAGGTACGCGCCGAAGGCGGGCGTGCCGAGGGTGAGGTAGAGGATCACCGCCACGGCCCAGGAGACCGCCAGGGCGGTGGCGCCGCCCGCGATCCTGGGTAGGCGCCGGAGCGGCCATCCTTCGCAGACGAGGGTGAGCTGGAGCATCGCGACGAAGGCGGGGGCCGCGAGCGGCAGGGTGCCGGGGAAGGTCGGCGCGTGGTCCGGGCCCGGGGCCGGGTCGAAGACGGCGCGTGGGTTGGCGTGGCCGATGATCGCCTGACCGGCGATGGTGAGCAGGACCGCCGCGATGGCGATGAGGACGGTGTCGACGATCCCGGCCCAGGGTTTGCGCAGGCGGGACCCGGGCCAGTCTTCCCACCAGAACGCGACCATCGCCACGATGGGCAGGGAGAAGGTGATCAGCGGGGCGAGCACCAGCAGCGACCCCTCCGGGCCGCCGACGGCGGCGGCGAGCAGGACGGCCGAGGGGACGACCAGCAGGAGCCCGGCGACGCCCAGGCCCGGCTGCTCGGCGAACCGGTCGTGCCGGGCGCGGCGCCGTTCCCCCGGTTCGGCGGGTGCCCCGGGGCGGACCAGTGCCGGGCGGTCCGGAAGCGGGGCCCTCAGGCCGTCCGGCCGCGTGGCGCCGGGCCGGGACGGGGCGCCGGTCATGCGCCGGGCGGGTCCATGATGCTCTCCGGGGTGATGGGCAGTTGCCGCACCCGGTGACCGGTCGCGTGGTAGACGGCGTTGGCGATCGCGGCGGCCGCGCCCACCTGGCCGATCTCGCCGACCCCCTTGGCGCCCAGGGGGCCGACCAGCTCGTCGTCGACCTCGACGAAGTCGACGGTCACCTCGGGCGCGTCGGCGTTGACCGGGACGAGGTACTCGGCCAGGTTGCTCGCGGCCCAGCGGCCCTGGCGCGGGTCCATGTGGTTGCCTTCCATGAGCGCCTGGCCGAGGCCCCACAGCATGCCGCCCATGAGCTGGCTGCGGGCCAGCTTCGGGTTGAGGACGTGACCGGGCGCGAAGACGCCGGCCATCCGGCGCACCCGGGTCAGCCCCAGGTCGGGGTCGACGGCGACCTCCGCGAACTGGGCGCCGAAGGTGAGCAGGCCGTGCGGGGTCTCCGGGGACGGCGGCGTCCAGCTTCCCAGCGCCTCGACGTCGGCCAGGCGGTGCCGCTGCATCAGCTCGCTGTAGGTCTCCGAGATGCCCGGCTGCTCGGGGAGCGTCATGCCGCCGTCGGCGATCCGTACCGACGCGGGGTCGACGCCGTGCAGCGGGGACTCCTCGTCGGCGACCGCCATGCGCACCAGCTTGTCGCGCAGGTTGGTGACGGCGGCGTGGACGGCCGAGCTGATCATGAACGCGCCGGACGAGCCGACCGGGGCGGAGGTGTTGGGCAGGTCGGTGTCGCCGATCTCGGGCCGTACCGAACGCACCGACAGGCCGAGGACGTCCGCGCAGATCTGCGCCATGATCGTCATGACGCCGGTGCCGAACTCCGGGGTGCCGGTCGCCACGGTGGCGCTGCCGTCCGCGTAGAGGCGGGCGCGGGCGTGCTGGGTGGGCATGAAGAACGCCACCGGATACCCGGCCGCGGCCATGCCGGTGCCGAGCAGCCAGTGGCCGTCGCGGCGGACGCGCGGCCGCGGGTCACGGGTGCCCCAGCCGATCAGGTCCGCGCCCCGCCGGATGCAGTCCGCCAGGCCGTCGCTGGACCACGGGTTGCCCCGCTGGTCGACGCCGGTGTGGTTGAGGAGCCGCAGCTCGACCGGATCCATCCCGAGTTCGTAGGCGAGTTCGTCCATGGCCGTCTCCAGGGTGAACACGCCCAGCGTCTCGCCCGGTCCCCGGGTGAAGGTCGGGGTCATGGTGTTGCCGCGGATCAGCCTGTGGAGGCCCTGGTAGTTCTCGCACGCGTACATCTGCGACGACACGCCCGTCGCGGGCTCCGCCCAGTCGTCGAACGGCGACCCGACCGACAGCTTGTGGTGCCGCATGGCGGTCAGCCGCCCGTCCCGCGTCGCGCCCAGCGTCATCCGCTGCTCCTGCTCCTCCCGGTGGCCGTGGGAGGTGAACGTCTGCGCGCGGGTGAGCGACAGCCGCACCGGGCGGCCCACCTTGCGGGCGGCCATCGCGGCGAGCGTCACGTGCGGCCAGGTCATCGCCTTGGAGCCGAAGGCGCCGCCGACGAAGCGGGTGATGACGCGGACGTTCGCGAGCGGCAGCCCGAGCAGGTGCGCCACGGTGAGCTGCGTCGACCGGACGCTCATCGTCGAGTCGTAGAGCGTCAGCTTCCCGTCGTCCCAGCACGCCGTGGTGGCGGACGGTTCGATCGGGTTGTGGTTGTTGGCGGCGAGCCGGTGCGCCACGTCGACCCGCACGTCCGCGGCGGCGAGCCCGGCCTCGACGTCTCCGCGCTCGTCGCGGGCGGGCATCAGCCCGCCGAACAGCCGCTCGGGCTCGTAGGCGGCGTCGCGGCCCTCCTCGAGGGTGGTGACCGACTCGTCCGCCTCGTAGGTCACCTTCACCAGCGACGCCGCGTACCGCATGCGCTCCTGGGTGTCGGCGACGACGATGGCGATGGGCTGGCCCGCGTAATGCACCTTCTCGTCCTGCATCGGGAAGAAGCTCTCGCCGGGGGAGGGCCCGCCGGCGAGGGACGGCAACAGGCGCGGCTGCGCGGCGATCTTGCCGATGTCGCGGTGGGTGAGGACGGCCAGCACGCCCTCCTGCGCGAGGGCGGCGCGGACGTCGATCCCGACCACCCGGCCGCTGGGGATCGTGGCGCCGACGATGAGGGCGTGCACCAGGCCGGGCAGGTCGATCTCGGTGGTGTAGCGGGCGGTCCCGGTGACCTTCAGGTGCCCGTCGACCCGGTCGTGCGGCTTGCCGAGCACCGTGCCGGTGCCGGTCGCCGTGGTCGCGATGCTCATGCCCGGCCTCCGTTCGTCGAGCCCATGACCTGGTTCAGCGCCCGGACGATGGCGCGCCGCGCGAACTCCGCCTTGAACGCGTTGTGCCGGCGTACCGACGCGGCGGCGAGCTCGGCGTCGGCCGCCTCGGCGAAGGACTCCGTGGTGGGGGCGGCGCCGCGCAGCCGTTCCTCCGCGCGGCGGGCGCGCCACGGCTTGGTGCCGACGCCGCCGAGGGCGAGCCGGACCTCGCCGATCGTCCCGTCCGCCACGCGCAGCGCGGCGCACACCGACACCAGGGCGAACTCGTAGGACTGCCGGTCGCGGTACTTCAGGTAGAGGGAGCGCGCCGCCACCGGCGCCGCGGGTATCTCGATCGCGGTGATGAGCTCGCCGTGGTTGAGCGCGTGCTCGATGTGCGGGGTGTCGCCGGGCAGCAGGAAGAAGTCGTCGATCGGGATGCGCCGGTCGCCGTCCCGGCCCATCGTGTGGACCACCGCGTCGAAGGCGGTGAGCGCCACGGCGACGTCCGACGGGTGCGTGGCGATGCAGTGCGGGCTCGTTCCCAGGATGGCGTGGTTGCGGTTGATGCCCTCAAGCGCCGAGCAACCGGTGCCGGGGGTGCGCTTGTTGCAGGGCGAGATGCCGTCCCCGAAATACGGGCAGCGCGTCCGCTGGCACAGGTTGCCGCCCATCGACGCCATGTTCCGCAACTGCTGGGACGCGCCGAGCAGCAGCGCTTGGGAGACGGCCGGGTAGCGGCGGGCGACCGCGCCGTCCCTGGCGACGTCGCTCATCCGCGCCAGCGCGCCGATCCGCAGGCCGCCGCCGGGCAGGTCCTCGATGCCGCTCAGCGGCAGGTCGTTGATGTCGACCAGCAGGTCGGGCTCGGCCAGCCCGAACCGGATCAGGTCGATCTCCGTGGTGCCCCCGGCCAGGAACGCGCCGGCCGGGTCGCCGCTCACCCGCTCCACCGCGTCCTCGACGGCCATGGCCCGCACGTAACTAAGAGGCCGCATGGCCGTCTCCCCTGGATCGATCGCGCACATCCCGGATCGCCTCGCGGATGTTCGGGTACGCGGCACAGCGGCAGAGGTTGCCGCTCATGTACTCGGCGATCGCCGCGTCGTCCTCGGCGTTGCCCTCCTCCAGCAGCGCGACCGCCGACATGATCTGCCCTGGCGTGCAGTAGCCGCATTGGAAGGCGTCGTGCTCGATGAAGGCCCGCTGCATCGGGTGCAGCTCGCCGTCCGGACCGGCCAGGCCCTCGATCGTGGTGACCTCCCGCCCCTCGCAGGAGATCGCCAGGGTCAGGCAGGCCAGCACCCGGCGGCCGTCCACCCACACCGTGCAGGCGCCGCACGTGCCCGCGTCGCACCCCTTCTTGGTCCCGGTCAGGTCCAGGTGGTCGCGCAGCGCGTCGAGCAGGCTCACCCGCGGCTCCAGATCGGCCACCTTGGCCGAGCCGTTGACCATCAGGGTCACCGGCAGGGCGCCCGGGCCGCTGACGGTCGCCGGGGGCCGCGTCACCTGCGAGGTCGATGACATCGTCGTCTCCGTTCCGGAGCCATGGGGCCGTGGCCCACTGGCCATGCGATAAGGGCGGTCACGGAGTGCGACCACACCCGTACCGGTTGTACCGGCAGGCCGGCCCGCGAATCCTCCGTGTGATCACTGAACGTTGACGCCAGCTGGCGCTGGAGTACGACCCGCGGCCCCCGTTCCAGGCCGGGTCGCCCGAGACGGCGCCGCCCGGTCTCACCGAGACCGCGAGCGGCCTGATCGGCTAGAGTCCCCGGGGTGACCGACAGAGTCATCGAAGTGACCACCGATGTGCTCGGGGACGGGTACGAGGCGATCGAACTGCCGCTGGGCGAGGACGAGGAGGGCGAGGTCGTCGCCACGCTCGTCCGGCGGCGGGCGACCGATCCCTGCCGGCGCGCGGTGCTGTACGTGCACGGCTTCGTCGATTACTTCTTCCAGAAGCACCTGGCCGACTTCTACGTGGAGCACGGCTTCGACTTCTACGCCCTCGACCTGCGCAAGTACGGGCGTTCGCTGCGCCCGCACCAGACCCCCAACTTCGTGCGCAGCCTCACCGAGTACTTCCCGGAGATCGACGAGGCGGTGCGGATCGCGCGGGAGGTGGACGGGCACGACGTCCTGCTGGTCAACGCCCACTCCACCGGCGGCCTGGTCGCCGCGCTGTGGGCGGACCGGGTCGGCGGCCGGGGCCTGGTGGACGGGCTGTTCCTGAACAGCCCGTTCCTGGACATCAACGAGCCGCTGGTGATGCGGAAGCTGGGCGCCGGCCTGGCGAGGGCGCTGGGACGGCGGTTCCCCACGGCCCGGCTGCCCGCCGGGGTGTCCGACCTGTACGTGCGCAGCATCCACCGCGAGCACGACGGCGAGTGGGACTTCGACCTGGAGTGGAAGCCGCTGCTGGGCTTCCCGGTGCGGGCCGCGTGGCTGGCGGCCGTGCGGCGCGGGCAGCTCCGCCTGCACGCCGGGCTGGACATCGACGTTCCCGTGCTGGTGATGTCGTCGGACCGCAGCGTCCGGCCCAAGCCGGGGGTCGCCGACCTGAGCAGCGCCGACGCCGTCCTGGACGTGGAGCACATGGCGCGCTGGGCGCCGCGGCTGGGGCGGCATGTCACGCTCGTCCGGATCGAGGGCGGGGTCCATGACCTGGTGCTGTCCGCCAAGCCGGTCCGCGACCAGGTCTTCGGCGAGCTGGCCCGCTGGATGGACGGCTACCTGCCGGTGCCGGACTGAGCGCCCCTCAGTCGAGGATCTTCGACATGTCGAAGTCGTCGAAGTCGACGACGGTCTGCTGGGCGGCGTTCCCGCCGCGCTCGATGACCAGCCCGGCCCAGCCGTGCGGCAGCGGCCGGTCGGTGTCGGTGTGGTCGAGGACCAGCGAGCCGTTGACCCACATCCGCAGCCTGACCTGCGCGTCGTTCTCCTGCGGTTCGCAGGCGATCTGGAGCCGGTTGGCGCCGCCCGGCTTCAGGCCGGGCACCGTGTCGGCGCTGTCCAGTTCCTTGTTGCCCTGATCGCCGTTGACCTTGCGCAGGAGCACGCCCTTGCCGTCGGTGCGGACCAGGAACAGGTATTTGAAGATCTGGCCCCTGTTGTCGTTGGCACGGCAGAGCAGCCCGTACCGGCCGTCGGGGGCGGCGCGCGCGACGGTGGCGGTCGCGCTGACCAGGATCCGCTTGGGGATGTCGTTGGCCTGCCGCTTGGGGACCCAGCGGTCGCGTCCCGCGTCGACGATGGAGGTCTCCAGGCGGTACTTCTTGTCGAGGTAGCCGTACTGGCCCGTGAAGACGCTCCCGCCGCCCCAGCCGGAGTCGTCGTCGGAGAAGTCGTCGGCGAACGCGGTGGCCAGCTTCTCCGGCGGCCCGTCCCCGCCGAGCAGCGGGTACAGCACGGCGGCGGCCAGCAGCAGGACGGCGGCCGCCGCGCCGCCGATGATCAGGGCCTTCGCCGGGAGGCGGCCCCCGCGACCGCCGCCGGAGGGCCGCCGCGGCTCCGGCGGGACCATCGGCCCGGACGGGGTGTCGCTGCGGGTGTCCTCGCCGCCGAAGGCGGTGTACTGGTAGCCCACGGGCTGCGTCGGCGGCGGCGCCGAGTGCGACCGGGGCGCGGTCGGCGGCGCGACGGCGCCCGGCCCCGGGCCGTGCCAGCTCGCCTGGACGGTCTCGGTGATCCGGTCCAGGTCGTCGGGACGCGTGTGCCCGACCAGCCGGGCCAGCAGTTCCTGGACCGACGGGCGCTTGCGCGGGTCCTTGTCCAGGGCGGCGGCCACCAGGTCGCGCAGGCCGGGGTCCAGCCCGTCCAGCCTGGGCTCGTCGTGCGCCACCCGGTAGAAGATCTCCGGGACGGTGCGCCCGGCGAACGGGGCGCGTCCCGTCCCGGCGTAGGTGACCACGCAGCCCCAGGAGAACACGTCGGAGGCGGGCGTGACCGGCTCGCCGCGCAGCAGCTCGGGCGGCAGGTAGTTGGGGGTGCCGACGAACTGCCCGGTACGGGTGGGGCCGTCGGCGGCGTCCAGCGCCCGCGCGATCCCGAAGTCGATCACGCGCGGGCCGGTCGTGGACAGCAGCACGTTGGCGGGCTTGAGGTCGCGGTGCACGATGCCGGCGCCGTGGATGGCGGCCAGCGCCGTGGCCACCCCGACCGCCAGGCCCTCCAGGTCCGAGCCCGGGAGGGGGCCACGTTCGGCGACCGCGGCCTCCAGGCTCGGCCCCTCGATGTACTCGGTGACGACGAACAGCGGCTCGGTGTCCAGCTCGGCGTCCAGGACCGGCGCCGTGCAGAACCGGCGCACCTGGCGGGCGGCGGTCACCTCGCGGCGGAACCGCTCGCGGAACGTCTCCTCGCTGGCCAGCTCACGGTTGATGACCTTGACCGCGACGCGGCGGCCCGAGGAGCTCTCACCCAGGAACACCGTGCCCATGCCGCCCCGGCCGATCCGGGAGAGCAGGCGGTAGTCACCGAGTTCGCGCGGGTCCTCCGGCCTCAGCGCCCCGGATTCCGCGCCCGTGTGCGTCATCATCGTCCACAAACCTTAGCGTCAGTCCTGGATCGGCGTGGTTCGCCCCGAGGATCCCTGGATCGACGGGCCGCCGCCGGGGTGGCCGCGGCCGGTGAGGGATCTCCGGTACGCCGCTGACCTGCGCTTTTGTGGCGAACATCGAGAACTGGGGGGAATCTCCCGCCTTGCTTACGAAGGTCGGCTTCCCTAGACTTTCTTGCGAACGTATGTTCGAGACAGGCCGCATGCCTTCCCCTGTGCGGTGAGCCATACGACTCAAGGCGGGGGAGGCAGATGACGCGCGTGTTCGGCGATCCGGTGGACGTCTGGGTGACCGACGGGCGCCCGGTCCGGTTCGTCTGGCGGGGGCGGCTCTACAGCGTACGGCGCGTACTGGAGCACTGGGTCACCACCCGGGACTGGTGGCGCGAGCAGCAGCCGGAGGCCGAGGTCACCGGGGAACGGGAGTTCTGGCGGGTCGAGGCCACGCCGGAACAGGAGATCGGGGTGTACGAGCTGCGGCACGACACCGCGTCCGACACCTGGCTGCTCTCCCGGGTGTGGGACTAGCGGGAGAAGGGGGTCGGCTCCCATGCACCTGCATGTCGCGTCCTCGTTCTCCTTGCGCCATGGTGTCGCGCCGCCGCGCCTGCTCGCCGCGCGCGCGGCGGAGCTGGGCATGGAGACGCTGGCGCTCACCGACAGGGACGGCCTGTACGGCGCGGTCAAGCATGTGCTCGCCTGCCGTGCCGCGGGACTGCGTCCCGTCCTGGGAGCCGACCTGACCACCGACGTCGGGCGGGTGGTGGCGCTGGCGACCGGGCGCATCGGGTGGGGATCGCTGTGCAGGCTGGTCACGGCGGCGCACGAGGCGGGGGAGCGCGGCGCGCCCGTCGCGAGCCGGGAGCTGATCGGGGCGCACGCCGACGGGCTGGTGGTGCTGCTCGGCCCGCGCTCCGACGTGGGACGCGCCATCGCCGACCGCCGTCCCGACCTGGCGGCGGCACGGCTGGCGGCCTGGCGGGAGACGGCCGAGACGGTCGTGGAGATCGTCGACCAGCACGGCAAGGGAGAGACGTTCGAGGCCGCCCGGATGCTGGCGCTGGCACGCGAGGCCGGGGTCCCCGCGGTGCTGGCCAACCCCGTGCGATACCTGGAGCCCTCGGACTACCCCGTGGCGCAGGTGCTGGACGTGGCGCGCCGCCTCGTCCCGCTGCATCGGCGGCACCTGGAGGACCAGACAGGCCACGCCTACCTCAAGTCGGTCCCGGAGATGCGGCGCATCGCCGAGCGGGTGTGCGGCTCGGACGCGGCCGAGGCACGGGCACTGCTGGACGCGACGCGGCGGCTGTCGGAACGCTGCGCCCTCGACCCCGGCCACGACATGGGGATGGACGACGTCCACCTGCCGGAGACCGGCCCCGACCCGTACGGGCGGCTGGTCGCCAGGTGCGGCGAGGGCCTGGTGCGGCGCGGGCTCGACCGCTCGGCCGAGGCGGCACGGCGGCTGGAGCACGAGCTGGGCATCATCGCGCGCAAGGGCCTGGCCGCCTACTTCCTCACCGTCGCCGACGCCGCCGCGCTGATCCGCTCGCTGGGCATCCGCTGCGCCATCCGCGGGTCTGGCGCGGGCAGCCTGGTCAACTACCTGCTCGGCATCGGCGACCTCGACCCGCTCCGGCACGACCTGGTGATGGAGCGGTTCCTGGCCGACAGCCGTCCCGGGCTGCCCGACATCGACCTGGACGTGGAGTCGGCGCGGCGGCTTGAGGCGTACCGCGCGCTGTTCGAGCGGTTCGGCGAGGACAGCGTGGCGTGCGTGTCGATGATGGAGACCTACCGTGCGCGCAGCGCCATCCGGGACGTGGGCGGCGCGATCGGGCTGCCGCCCGCCGAGATCGACGCGATCGCCAAGGCGTTCCCGCACATCAGGGCCAGGCAGATCGGCGCCGCCCTGCACGACCTGCCCGAGCTGCGGCAGAGCAACCTGGCGCACGGACGGCTCGGGGTGATCTTCCGGATCGCCGAGCGGCTGGACGGGCTGCCCCGGCACGTCGCGATGCACCCCTGCGGCGTCCTGCTGTCGAACGCGACGCTGCGCGACCGCACGCCGGTGGAGCCGAGCCTGCTCGGCTTCCCGATGAGCCAGTTCGACAAGGACGACGTCGAGGCCATGGGCCTGCTCAAGCTGGACGTCCTCGGGGTGCGGATGCAGTCGGCGATGGCGCACGCGGTGAACGAGATCGAACGGGTCGAGGGCACGCGGATCGACCTGGAGGCCGTCCCGCACGACGACGGCCCCACCTACGAGATGATCTGCGCGTCCAGGACGCTGGGCTGCTTCCAGATCGAGTCGCCGGGCCAGCGCGAGCTGGTCGGCAAGCTGCTGCCGCGCACCATGGGCGACCTGATCATCGACATCTCGCTGTTCCGGCCGGGGCCGGTCAACTCCGACATGGTCACCCCGTTCCTGGCGGCGCGGCACGGGCTCCGCGAGCCCGCGTACCCGCATCCCGACCTGGCCGGGCCGTTACGCGAGAGCCTGGGCGTGGTGGTCTTCCACGAGCAGGTGCTCCGCGTCCTGGACGTGATGACCGGCTGCGGGTTGTCGGAGGCCGAGGCGGCGCGCCGCGCCCTCGCCGACGAGGAGGGGCAGGCCGAGGTCGGCGCGTGGTTCCGGGAACGCGCGCTGGCACGCGGCTACGGCGAGGAGACGGTCGCCAGGGTCTGGCGGACGCTGACCGCGTTCGGGGCGTTCGGGTTCTGCAAGGCGCACGCCGCGTCGTTCGCGCTGCCCACGTACCAGTCGGCCTGGCTGAAACGGCATCACCCCGCGGCGTTCTACGCGGGCGTGCTCACCCACGACCCCGGCATGTACCCCAAACGGGTCATCCTGGACGACGCGCGGCACTTCGGCGTCCCGATCCTGCCGCTGGACGTCAACGCCTCCGGCGCGTTCTGGCAGGCCGAGCCCACGGCGGACGGCACGCGGGGCATCAGGGTGGCGCTCAGCGAGGTCCGGGGGATCACCGAGGCGGAGATCGAGCGGATCGTCGCGGGGCGGCCCTACCGGTCGCTGACCGAGTTCTGGCGGCGCGCCCGCGTGTCCCGTCCCACCGCCGAACGGCTGGTGCTCGCCGGGGGGTTCGACGCCCTGTACGGCATCGGGGACGTCACGGAGGACGCCGGGGTGCCGACGCGGCGGGACCTGCTCTGCCGGGTCGGCGCGCTGGACCGCTCGTCCGCGCGTCCCGGGACGGTCGTGGAGGGGCAGCTCGCCCTTGAGGACCCCGCGGCGGAGGGCGGGACCCTGGAGCCGATCCCGGTCGGGGAGCTGCCGCCGATGACGCCCGGCGAGATGGTCGAGGCGGAGCTGGACATCCTCGGCATCGACGTCAGCCGGCACGTGCTGACCTTCTACGACGCGCTGCTCGACCGGCTCGGCGTGGTCCGCGCCCGCGACCTGCCGTCCCGCCGCGAGGGGGAGGACGTGCTGGTCGCCGGGGTCAAGGTCGCCACCCAGACGCCGGCGGTGCGGTCGGGGCAGCGGATCATCTTCGCCACGCTCGACGACTCCACCGGCCCGGTTGACCTGGCGTTCTTCGAGTCCGTCCAGGACCGCTGCGCCGCCACCGTGTTCGGCTCGTGGCTGATGGTCGTCCGGGGCAGGCTGCGCCGTCCCTGGGTACGGGTGGCGCGGCGGGCGGGGAAGCCGTCCGGGGGGCCGCCCTCGGAGGTGGTGTCGATCACCGGGTCCGACTGCTGGGACCTGACCGTCCTGTACGAGGCGTGGCGGCAGGGCGGGGACGAGGCGCTGCGGCGGGCGATGGCCCCGGCGCGCGGGGGTGGGCCCGCGCGTCCGGTGGCCCGTCGCGTCCTGTACGCCAACGGGTTCGCGATGTCCCCGTACGCCGACATCGGGCACGCGGGGGAGGCGGTGAAGCGCCCGCCCGCCAAGCTGTGGCACGCCAGCGGCGGCAGTTCGGGGCCGACGTCGCCCTAGCCGGTCAGGCTTCCCTGGCGACCTGGGCGCGGGTGATCTCGAAGACGGTGGCCATGCACAGCGCGGCGGCCAGCGCCTGACAGGCCGCCGCGGCGACGCCGACATGCACGGCGAGCCGCGCGTCCGGAAGGGTGTGGAGGCCGAGGCCCGAGAACAGCCGGGCAAGGAAGATGCCCAGCAGGACGCACGTCCACCAGGCGCCCACGACCGCCGCCGCGACATGCCGTTGCGCGGTGCGGAGCCGTCCGCTGGTGACCCACACGTCGTACACGACCCTCGGCGGGATCCACAGGACGCCCAGCGGGACGACCCAGCCCAGCACCACCCACGCCCTGCCGTACCGGTGCGGGCCAGGGGACTGCCGGTGCGCGCGCCAGAGCCACCCCAGATACAGCAGGCCCGTGACCCCGGCCATGACCGCGCCGAGGACGAACACCTCGACGTACGGGGACAGCGCCCGCCAGGTGACCGCCGGGTCGTAGGTGTCCCGGGTCGCGTCGCGCAGCGGGCCGGTGAGCCGGACCATGCTGATCCCCGAGCCCAGCGCGATGAACGCGTTGAAGCCCAGCAGCATGAACACCGCCACCCCGACGGCGCGGAAGTCCCGCCGGCGCGCCCAGGCGCCGCAGGCCGGGCACCGGGCGATCTCGGTCGGGATGATGTCGCCGCACAGCGCACACGGCATGAGCCACCTCCGAGGGGACGGGCGAGCCCGCTGCCCGGATACTACGTACCTTTGAGGAGATCAGGTCGGGTCCGGGATGGTTCGCCGGACGATTGTGCCGAATATCGCGTTATCGCGCGGGTGGATTCGGGATCAGCCGGGCGGCGCCAGATGCACCAGCTGGGTGCCGCCGAGCAGGGCGACCGCGGCCAGCGCCGACCAGACGGCCAGCCGGGACGGCGAGCCCGACGCCACCAGCCGCTCGGGCCGCAGCCTCGTGGCGACGATCAGCGCCCACCACTCGGCGGTCAGCGCGACCGTCGCGTACAGGAAGCCGAACCCCAGGGTCGCGCAGACCAGCACCACCCCCGGAGCGGTCATGACGTGCGCGATCAGCGCGGCGCGGCGGGCCTGCCCGGACAGCCCCCGGCGCAGGCCCGCCGCGACGGCGATCCAGCCGCCTGCCGCCAGCAGCCACAGCGGCGGCACCACGGCGGGCAGGCCGTAGAGCGACTCCGGTACCAGTGCGATCCCTCCCGGTCCTGGTACGTCACGAAGAAATGTCAGTGCTGATGCCTACGTTAGGAATGTGATTACGGGGTACATCGTTGAGTAGGGCATCGAACCGGGGAGATTGTTCGGTGCGTATCTCCGGATACATCCCGTTTCCGGTGAGGCGGTCTCAGGGGGAGGGCGCCACCGGTGTGCCGAAAGGGGTAGTGGCAGTGAGCGCAGCGACCGGCACGTCTCACATCTCACGTCCGCGGTTGCACGGTCCCGCCGAGCGGACCGTCGTCGAGCCGTGGCTCACCGAGCTGTCCCACCTCGCGATCAACGCCTACGCCGAGACCGCCGCCGTCGAGGCACTGCCCGCGCTGGCCGTCGTCGAGCCCCTGCCCGCCACGCGCCGGATGCCCGCGCGCCGCCGCCCGTCCTTCGCCGAGGCGGCGTAGCCGCACCCTACCTGACCCGGAACGGGGCGGAGACGACGATCGTCTCCGCCCCGTTCTCTTGGCCCGCTCATCTCACATATCAAGACGTCATTCTCAAATGCTGGTCGGCTGGGTTACCGTCTCCGGCATGGACTACCTCCACGGACACGACGCGACAGTGCTGGCCTCCCACCAGTGGCGCACCGCCGAGAACTCGGCGGCGTACCTGCTCGGGCACCTGCGTCCCGGGCTCTCCCTGCTGGACGTGGGCTGCGGACCGGGGACGATCACCGCGGGCCTGGCCGCGCGGGTCGCCCCCGGCACGGTGACCGCCATCGACTCCGCGCCGGGCATCCTGGACGAGGCGCGGCGGACGGCCGAGGCGCGCGGCGTGACCAACGTCGAGTTCGCGGTGGGCGACGTGCTCGCCCTGGACTTCCCCGACGCCACCTTCGACGTCGTCCACGCCCACCAGGTGCTCCAGCACTTGGCCGACCCCGTCCAGGCCCTGCGGGAGATGCGGCGGGTGTGCAAGCCGGGCGGCGTGGTGGCGGCACGCGAGGCGGACTTCGGCGGGATGGTCTGGCATCCGAGGCCGCCCGGCATGGACGACTGGCTGCCGATCTACTACCGGGTGGCGCGTGAGGTGGGCGGCGAGCCGGACGCGGGACGGCGCATGCTCGCCTGGGCCCGCGAGGCGGGCTTCAGCGAGATCGACGCCGGCGCCTCCACCTGGTGCTTCTCCACACCGGAGGAGCGCGAGTGGTGGAGCGGAACCTGGGGCGGCCGGATGGTCCGCTCCCACGTGGCCGAGCGCGCCATCGCGGGCGGACACGCGACCCGCGAGCGCCTGGAACGCGTGTACGAGGGCTGGAAATCCTGGGCCGCGGCAGAAGACGGCTGGTTCGCCGTCCTCAACGGCGAAATCCTCTGCCGCCCCTAATAACCGGAGGCTGATGGAACAACCCCGCCCACAATAAAACCTTCACACCCACCCCAGCCCGTCACCCCAGCCCCGAACGGTCGCTCAGGCGTTGAGATCGCGTCCGAAGGCAGATTCGAGCGGAGCGAGAATCTGATCGCGTAGCGAGCCCCCTAGGGCGAGTCGGAGCGATGCAGCGATCGCCGCGAGCGCAGCTTGCGCTTGCCAATAAGCTTTAAAGCCCGCCGAGTGCGTCGGTCAGGCGGAGGTTGTGGGAGTAGTCGACGGGGACGGTGACCACTGAGACGCCGTTGTCGGAGAGGGCTTTGCGGAGGGTGGGGAGCAGTTCGTCGGCGGAGGTGACCCGGTAGCCTTTGGCGCCGAAGCTTTCGGCGTAGGCGACGAAGTCGGGGTTGCCGAACGCGATGTTGGAGCTGCGGCCCAGTTCCAGGTCCATCTTCCATTCGATCAGCCCGTACGCGCCGTCCTCCCAGATCAGTACGGTGATGGGCACGTTCTCGCGGATCGCGGTTTCCAGTTCCTGGGAGTTCATCAGGAAGGCGCCGTCTCCGGTGGCGGCCAGGACCTTGCGGTCGGGGAGGGCGAGTTTGGCGGCGATGGCGCCCGGCACCGAGAAGCCCATCGAGGACAGGCCGTTGGAGACGAGCAGCGTGTTGGGCTCGTAGGTCGGGTAGAGCCGGGCCATCCACATCTTCACCGCGCCGGTGTCGGCCAGCACGATGTCGTGGCGTCCCATCGCCTCGCGGATGTCGGCGACCACGCGCAGCGGCGACATCGGGAAGCCGTCGTCGGCGCGGCCCCGGTCCAGTTCCTCGCGGATCATCCGGCGGATGGTGTGCTCGGTGCCGTTCAGGTCGAAGCGGCGGCGGGTGGCCTCGCCGAGTTCGATGAGGGAGCGTGAGATGTCGCCTTGGATGCCGACCTGCACCGGGTAGTGTTCGTCCACTTCGGCGGGGAACCGGTGGATATGAATGATCTTCTTGTCGCCCTTGGGGTTGATCTTGGCGGGGTCGAACTCCTGGAGCTCGTACCCGACCGTGATCAGCACGTCGGCCGCGTCGAAGCCGAAGTTGACGTAGTCGTGCCGCATGAAGCCGACGGCGCCGAGCGCGTTGGGGTGGTCGTCGGGGAACACGCCCTTGCCGTTGAAGGTGGTCGCGACGGGCAGCCCGAGGTGCTCGGCGAAGTCGATGAGCGCCTGTGACGCCTGGTCGCGGGTGGCGCCGTGCCCGGCCAGGACGATCGGCCGTTCGGCGAGGGCGAGGACGTCGGCGGCGCGGGCGATCTGCGCGGCCGACGGCTCCTGCGGGCGGACGACGTTCACGGGCAGCGGCTTCAGCTCGCTGTCGACCGTCGCGGCCTCGACGTCCTCGGGGATGGCGAGGTAGACGGCGCCGGGACGCTCGGTCTGCGCGGTCTTGAACGCCTTGCGCACCATCTCCGGCAGCGCCTCGGCGGTGAGCACCAGGTCCGCCCACTTGGTGATGGGCTTGAACATCGCGACCAGGTCGACGATCTGGTGCGACTCCTTGTAGATCCGGTCGAGGCCGACCTGCGCGGAGATCGCCACGACCGGGGTGCTGTTGGTGGTGGCGTCCGCCACGCCGAGCTGAAGGTTGATCGCGCCGGGGCCGAGCGTGGCCGAGGCCACCCCGGCCCGCCCGGTCAGCCGGCCGTGGATCTCGGCCATGAACGCCGCGCCCTGTTCGTGCCTGACCAGCACGTACCGGATCGACGAGTCGCGCAGCGCGTCGACGAAATGGATGTTCTCCTCGCCGGGCAGACCGAACACGTACCGCACGCCTTCGGCCTCCAGCGTGCGGACCAGCAATCGCGCGGCCTCGACCTGCGTGGACATCATCGTCCCTTCCCCCGAGTTCCGATCATGTACCCGGTTCAGCGCCGGGGACGCGCCGCGCATTCCCCCGCCTTCAGCCGTCCACCAGCTCCTTGAGCGCGCGCAGCGTGGGCTCGTCGTGGACGCCGGCGATGAGCAGGGTGGTGATGGGGCTGTCGCGCCACAGCGCCAGCCGTTCCTTGATCCGGCCGATCGGCCCCAGCAGCGAGATGGAGTCGGCCAGCTCGTCCGGCACGGCCTTGATCGCCTCGGCGCGGCGCCCGTCCAGGAACAGCTCCTGGACGCGGGCGGCCTGTTCGGCGTAGCCGAGCCTGCCGATCAGGTCGAGGTGGAAGTTGCGGTCCCTGGCGCCCATCCCGCCGATGTAGAACGCGAGCGGGATCTTGGCGAACTCCAGCGCGGACGCGAGGTCGTCGGTGACGATCGTGGTGACGGTCGCGGCGATCTCGAACCCGTCGGGACGTCCCGCCAGCGCCTCGCCGAACAGCGGTTCGATCCGCGTGGGGTCGATGAACAGCGGCAGCCAGCCCTGGGCCAGTTCGGCGGCCAGCGCGATGTTCTTCGGTCCCTCCGCGCCGAGATAGATCGGGATCTCGGGGCGGACGGGGTGGACGATCGACTTCAGCGGCTTGCCGAGGCCGGTGCCGCCGGGGTACGGCAGCGGGTAGTGCGGCCCTTCGCTGGTCACCGGTTCCTCGCGGCGCCAGACCCGGCGGAGGATGTCGATGTACTCGCGGGTGCGCGCGAGCGGCTTGGGGAACGGCACCCCGTACCAGCCCTCCACCACCTGCGGCCCGGACGCGCCGATGCCCAGGATCACCCGTCCGCCGGAGAGCGCGTCCAGGGTGAGGGCGTGCATGGCGGTGGCGGCCGGTGTGCGCGCGGACATCTGCACGACCGAGGTGCCGAGCCTGATGGTGGAGGTACGGGCGGCGTACCAGGTCAGCGGGGTGAAGGCGTCGGACCCGTACGCCTCGGCGGTGAACACCGAGTCGTAGCCGAGCCGTTCGGCGGCCAGCACGGTCTCGGTGCGGTCCTCGGGGTCGCGCTGCCAGTATCCGACATGGATGCCGAGCTTCATTTCCGCGGTCATCGGGCGTCCTCCCTCACCGGCCCCGTGGGTGCCGGGGCGCACGGCGATACTAGAACACGTTCTAGTTCCGGGCGAGGGGCGGGAGGACCGGGAGGGACGGAGGCGGCGCGGACATGGCGAAGGGCCGCGGCGTGTGCCGCGGCCCCTGGGTTACCCGACATCAGGATGACCCTGCATCACCCGGATGGCGCGGTCGGCGCGGAGAAGCCGTGTCACCGGGCCGGGCCGCCGGGACGATCGGCGGCCGGGACGGGTCAGGCGTGCCGGACGGCCTCGATGAACGAGCGCCATTCGGCCGCCGTCAGCGTCAACGCGGGGCCGTGTGGATCCTTGGAGTCGCGCACCGCGTGCGTTCCGGCGTCGAGTTCCGCCACTTCGACGCACTGGTCGCCGCTGCCGCTGTAGGACGACTTGCGCCAACGGGCGGAGGTGAGGGCGTGATGGGGGTGGTTCACGGGCTGCTCCTTGCTGCCTCGGCGATGAGGGGCGCGGAATCCTCAGGGGACTTGGCCTGCTTCATGATGCGCTCGAAGCGTTCCCCATGTGATGCTATTGCCTCGGCACTCTCAAGATAAACGTCGCCCATAGTGCCCTCGACATAGGCGATATCCGGGTCTGCCGGGTCCGGAAACGAAAGTATCGTGAAACGACCGTCAAGTCCGGCATGTTCCCTGGCCTCGAACGGCAGCACCTGGATGGTGATCTGCGGCCGTTCCGCAAGCTCCAGCAGCCACTCCAACTGTGCCCGTAGCACGCCCGGCCCGCCGATCGGGCGCCTCAGCACGGACTCGTCGAAGATCAGGTGAATCTGCGGCGCCCGCTCGCGGTTCAGTAATGCCTGCCGGGCCTTGCGGGCGTCGATCCGGCGCTCGATGTCCTCCGTGGTGGGCAGCATCCGGCCTGCGGTGATCACCGCCCGCGCGTAGTCCTCGGTCTGCAGCAGGCCGTGGATCAGCTGGGGGTCCCAGGTCCTGATCAGCGACGCCTCGTCCTCCAGCGCCACGTAGCTGCCGGTGAACACGTCCGCGTAGGCCGTCCACCAGCCGCGCTGGCCGGCCTCGCGGGCAAGGGTGATCAGCGCGTCCCGCTGGGGGCTCGGGACCCCGTACAGGTCGAGCAGGTCGGCGATGTCGTTCGGCTTGGGGCGGGTCTGCCCGGTTTCGAGCCGCGAGACGGTGGCCCTGGACCAGTCCAGCCGGTCCGCCACCTCCTGCAACGTGAGCCGCTGCAGTTCGCGCAGTCTCCGCAGTTCGCGGGCCAGCCTGCGGCCGCGAACGGTGGGCCGGTATGTCATGTGGCGAGAGTCTTCCTATTCGGTCGGCTCAGTTCAACAGAAACGACTAAGCCGGTAAGGCCAATCTCCGGAAGTCTCCAGAAGCGGTTGCGGTCGTGAGAATCCCAGGCAAAGCTGAGGGGTGACCGCGCGTGAACGGTAAGTAACGGGGCGACAGCGAGGACTACGAAGAGCGCAGGCGGCCGGGGCACCGGGCGCCGGCGCGGGAGGATCCCGTGATGACCACGCCGAAGACAGCCGGCGACGCGCAGAGCGCCGTAAGGCCGCATCAGCCGGTGGAACCCGGCGGCCCGGTGGGCGACGGGGGGCGTGGCGTCCCGGACACGATGCCGCTCACGGACCCGCCCGCCTGTGTGCCGCGTTCCTGCGCGCCGCCGATCGGGCAGGTGTGGGCGCTGCCTCCGGGCCCCGGCTGCGCCCGCTACGCCCGCGCGATCCTGGGCGAGGCGCTGGCCCTGGCGGGCGCCCCCCGCTCCGTGATCTGCGACGCCCGGCTGATCGTGAGCGAGCTGGCCACCAACGCGCACCAGCACGCCCGCGACCATGGCCCTACCGAGCTGTGGCTCTACCCCGAGCAGCCCTTGGACGAGGCGGCGGACGGCCCTGACGGCACAGCGGGCGAACTCGTCGGTGAGGCGCGCTGCGCGGTCTTCGACCGGCACCGCGGCGCGCGGCTGCCCGGCTACTCCTGGACGTCCGGCGACTACGGCCGCGGGCTGAGCATCGTGAACGAGCTGTCGGAAGGGCGCTGGGGCATGCTGCGGACGCGCTCGCGCCGCTTCCCGCACGGTCCGGGCAAGGCCGTGTGGTTCGCGATCCCCGTCCTCCTCCGGCTGCCCGCCGACCCTCCCGGCTCAGCCTGAGGGACCTGGGCGGGTCGGCGCGCGGACGGTCGGAACGGGCTCGGGGAACGCTTTCGGGAACGGGGTGGGCAGGGCGCCGGAACTCAGGAACGTCGGGTGCGGGTCCAGGAGACACCCGTCGCCCGGTGATGCGGGGAAGTCGGCTCAAGGGTGCGATCCATCGCACCAGTGAAACACGGCGCCGCCGGTGTGCCAATGCGCTCCGGCCAGGTCTTACGCGCCGTCGCCGCCTGGTCGCGGAACGGATCTCACCCATGCGCCGCTTGGGCGGTCGCCGCGGGTGTGCCATCCTGTGCAGTCGACGGACGCGGAGGAACCCGGTGCGAATCCGGGGCTGTCCCGCAACTGTGACCATGGGGAGCTTCCCCTCGCGAGGTGCCACGGCGGCGACGCTGGAAGGCTGAGGGGGAGCGGCGATCCGGGAGCCAGGAGACTCCGGCCGTCGGAGGGACACGGGTCCCCCGCCAGGGGACGTCCCTCACATGAAGCCACGGGCGTGGACACCCGAGGGAAGGACAAGAGGCATGCCCTGTCTGATGGGCCGATGAGCCGCGCGGGCGCGCCCCGCCGGGCGCGCTACCCCTTTTCCGCGGTCGTCGGGATGGACGACCTCAAACTCGCGCTTCTGGTCAACGCGGTCTCGCCGGGCGTCGGCGGCGTGCTGGTCCGGGGCGAGAAGGGGACCGCCAAGTCGACGATCGTCCGGGCGCTGGCCGACCTGCTGCCGCCGGTGCCGGTGGTGACGGGCTGCCGGTTCTCGTGCGACCCGCTCGAACCCGACCCGGCCTGCCCGGACGGCCCGCACCCGCCGCTGGAGCCGGCGGCGATCGACGCGGTCGCGCGCGGCCACCTGGAAGCGGACGACGATCCGGACGGCGAAGAGCCGCACATCCCGGCGCGGGAGCGGCCCGCCCGCCTGGTCGAGCTGCCCGTCGGCGCCTCCGAGGACCGGCTCACCGGCTCCCTCGACATCGAACGCGCGCTCACCGAGGGCGTGAAGGCGTACGAGCCGGGGCTGCTGGCCTCCGCGCACCGCGGCGTCCTGTACGTCGACGAGGTCAACCTGCTGCACGACCACCTGGTGGACCTGCTGCTGGACGCCGCCGCGATGGGCGAGTCGTATGTGGAGCGCGAGGGCGTCTCGATCCGCCACGCCGCCCGGTTCCTGCTGGTGGGCACCATGAACCCGGAGGAAGGGGAGCTGCGCCCGCAGCTGCTGGACCGTTTCGGGCTGACCGTGGAGGTCGCCGCGACCCGTGACCCCGCCGAACGCGCCGAGGTGGTGCGGCGGCGGCTGGAGTTCGAGCGTGACCCGGCCGGGTTCGCCGCGCGCTGGGCGATGGCGGAGGCGGAGCTGGCCGCCCGGATCGCCTCCGCGCAGGCGCGGCTGCCCGCGGTGACGCTTCCGGACGCGGCGCTCGCCCAGATCACGGCGGTGTGCGCGGCGTTCGAGGTGGACGGGCTGCGCGCCGACCTGGTGACCGCGCGGGCCGCGATCGCGCTGGCCGCCTGGCACCGCCGCACCACGGTGACCGCGGAGGACGTGCGGACGGCCGCCCGGCTGGCGCTGCCGCACCGGCGCCGCCGCGACCCGTTCGACGCGCCCGGACTGGACGAGGACAAGCTCGACGAGGTCCTGCGCGAGCACGGAGGCCCCGAGCCGGATCCGGACCCGGACCCGGAAGGTGGCCCCGGCCCCCAAGACGACGGCCCCGATGGCGGTCCTGAAGGCGGCCCCGGCGGCGGAGGCGGCGAGAGCGTGCTCAGCACCCTGGACGCCCTGCTGAACGGCCGGTCGGCGAACGACGGTGAACGCCTGCCCGCCAAGCACCACGATGCCGGTGAGGGCGAGCCCGCCCAGGCCGATGCCGCGTACCGTCCCCGGCTGTTCACGGTGCCGGGCACCGGCACCGGCGCCCCCGGCCGCCGTTCCAAGGCGCGCGGCCCGTACGGGCGGATCTCGGGCACCCGCCCAGGGCACGAAGGCGGCCTGCATCTGGCCGCGACCCTGCGCGCCGCCGCGCCGCACCAGCAGGCGCGCGGGCGCTCCGGGCCGGGGATCCTCGTCGCGCCGGGCGACCTGCGCGCCGCCGTGCGGGACGGACGCGAGGGCAACCTGGTGCTGTTCGTCGTGGACGCCAGCGGTTCGATGGCAGCGCGGCGCCGGATGCGCGCGGTGAAGGGCGCCGTGCTGAGCCTGCTCCTGGACGCCTACCAGCGCCGCGACAAGGTCGGCCTGATCACGTTCCGGGGCACCGAGGCGGAGGTGGCGCTGCCGCCGACCTCGTCGGTGGAGGCGGGGGCGCGGCGCCTGGAGCGGCTGCGCACCGGCGGGAGGACGCCGCTGGCGGCGGGCCTGCTGCGTGCCGCCGAGGTCCTGCGCGTGGAGCGGATGCGCGATCCCTCCCGCCGTCCGCTGCTCGTGGTGGTGACCGACGGGCGCGCCACGCATGGCCCGGCCCCGGCGTCGGCCGCGGGCGTGCTGGCCGCCGCCGGGGTGGCGTCGGTCGTGGTGGACTGCGAGTCCGGTCCCGTCAGGCTGGGCCTGGCGGCCGAGCTGGGGACGCTGCTCGGCGCCGAGACGGTACGGCTGGACGACCTGGCGGCCGAGGGCCTGGCGGGCGTGGTGCGGGCGTCCAGGCGAAGGGTGGCGTGAGCGACGATGCCGCAGGGCAAGCCGGAGTACGTGCCCGACGACGGGCTGACCACCAGGCAGCGGCGCAACCGGCCGCTGGTGATCGTTCACACGGGTCCGGGCAAGGGCAAGTCGACCGCCGCGTTCGGGATGGCGCTGCGCGCGTGGAACCAGGGCTGGCCGATCGGGGTGTTCCAGTTCGTCAAGTCGGCCAAGTGGCGGATCGGTGAGGAGCGGGCGCTGCGCGTGCTCGGGGAGAGCGGCGAGGGCGGCCCGGTGACCTGGAACAAGATGGGCGAGGGCTGGTCGTGGATTCGGCGGCCGGGCACCGAGGCCGACCACGAGGCGGACGCCCGCGAGGGCTGGGAGCAGATCAAGCGGGACCTGGCCGCCGAGACCTACCGCTTCTACGTGCTGGACGAGTTCACCTACCCGATGAAGTGGGGCTGGGTGGACGTGGACGACGTCATCGCCGCGCTGAAGGACCGTCCCGGCGACCAGCATGTGGTGATCACCGGCAGGGACGCCGATCCGCGGCTGGTGGCGTTCGCCGATCTGGTCACCGAGATGGGCAAGGTCAGGCATCCGATGGACCGCGGGCAGAAGGGCCAGAAGGGCATCGAATGGTAGCCCGGCTGGTCGTCTCCGCGCCCGCGTCGGGCAGCGGGAAGACGACGGTGGCCACCGGGCTGATGGCGGCGCTGGCGGCACGCGGGACGCGCGTCTCGCCGCACAAGGTGGGCCCCGACTACATCGATCCCGGCTACCACTCGCTGGCCACCGGCCGTCCCGGCCGCAACCTGGATCCGTGGCTGACCTCCGAGGAGCTGGTCGCCCCGCTGTTCCTGCACGGAGCGGCGGGCGCCGGCGTGGCGGTGGTCGAGGGGGTCATGGGGCTGTTCGACGGCGCCTCCCGATCTCTGGGGTCCGCCCCCAGAGATAGTGCGGAGCAGGGTGGTTTCGCGTCGACCGCGCATGTGGCCGGGCTGCTGGACGCCCCGGTCGTCCTGGTGGTGGACGCGTCGGCGGCGGGCCGTTCGGTCGCGGCGACCGTGCACGGCTTCCGTACCTACGACGACCGGGTCAGGCTCGGCGGGGTGATCCTGAACCGGATCGGCTCGGACGGGCACGAGCGGATGTGCCGGGACGCGATCGAGGAGCTGGGCGTGCCGGTGTTGGGGGCGCTGCGGCGCGATCCCGGGGTCGAGACCCCGTCCCGGCATCTCGGGCTGATCCCGGCGGCCGAGCGGAACGCCGAGGCGGTCGCGACCGTGGAGCGGCTCGGCGCGCTGGTCGCCTCGTCCTGCGACCTCGACGCGGTGACGGCCCTGGCGCGCGGCGCGCCGCCGTTGCGGGCCAGGCCGTGGGAGCCGGGCGATCAGGTCGGCGAGCAGGGCGGGCGCCCGCGCGTCGCGGTCGCCGGCGGGCCCGCGTTCACGTTCGGGTACGCGGAGAACGAGGAACTGCTGGAGGCGGCGGGCGCGGAGGTCGTCCGGTTCGACCCGCTGCGCGACGAGGCCCTTCCGGACGGGACGCGGGCCGTGGTCATCGGCGGCGGCTTCCCCGAGATGTACGCGGCCGAGCTGTCGGCGAACGAGCCGCTGCGCCGCTCGCTCGGGGCCTTCGCCGCCCGCGGCCCCGTCTACGCCGAGTGCGCCGGTCTCCTCTACCTGGCGCGTGAGCTGGACGGAAAGCCGATGTGCGGCGTCCTGGACGGGGTGTCGGCGACCATGGGGCCGCGCCTGACGCTGGGCTACCGGTCGGCCGTCGCGGTCAGCGACTCGGTGGTCGCCCGTGCCGGTGAACGAGTGAGGGGCCACGAGTTCCACCGCACCGTCACCGAGCCACGGCATGGGAAGACGGCCGCCTGGCAGTGGACCAGATCCGGCCCGGCACGACCGTCCGAGTGCCCGGAGGGCGGTCGTGCGGTTGTTCCGGGGGGTGTGGGGGGTCGTCCCCCCACAAAGGAAGGTTTCGTCCAGGGGGATTGCGTCGCCTCCTACCTGCATCTGCACTGGGCAGGAGAACCCGCGTTCGCGGAACGCCTGGTAGCGGCGGCAAGGGGATCGGGATGACTCGCTTCGACGGAAGCCTGCGGCTGGAGGGCGAGCGGGTGTTGTTGCGTCCCTTCGGTCCCGCGGACCTGGACGCGATCACGACGGCTATGCGGGAGGGTGAGAACTTCCTGCCGCCCAACGTCCCGTCCGGGGGCGACCCGTTGCACTGGTGGCTCTCGCAGGGCGTCCACGACCTGGCCCGGACGGGTCTCGGGCTGCACCTTGCGGTGACTGACCGGGTGACCGGCGGGCTGAGCGGCGCGATCGGGATCTGGGGGGTGGACTGGCCGGTGGGCGCGGCCCTGTGCGGGTACGCGATCCGGCGTCCGGAGCGCGGGCGGGGACTGGCCACCGACGCGCTCAGGACGCTGAGCCGGTGGGCGCTGAGCGAGGGCGGGCTGCGCCGGCTGGAGCTGCGGATCAGGGAGGGCAACGTCCCGTCCCTGCGGGTGGCGGAGAAGTCCGGCTTCCGGCATGAGGGGCTGCTGCGCGCGGCCGACCGCGACCCGGACGGCGGCATCGCCGGCCAGCACGTGTTCTCGCTGCTGGCCGCCGACCTGGAGGCCGGTGACTCCGCGGCGGGGACGCGGCGGCTCGTCGGGGTGGGCGTGGGCCCGGGGGATCCCGAACTGGTGACGGCCAAGGGTGTGCGGATCCTGCGTGAGGCGGACGTCGTCCTGGTGCCGGTGATGGCGCCGGACGAGGAGGGCCGCGCCGAATCGGTCGTCCGCGCGTACACGACCAAGGCCGAGCGGGTGGTGTTCGCCCTCAACGACAGGGGCGGCGTCACCGAGCGGCGCGCCGCCGCCTGGGACGCCGCCGCCGAACGGGTCGTGCGGGCCTTCGACGATGGCGCCGCGACCGTGGCGTTCGCGACGATCGGCGACCCCCACGTCTACTCGACCTTCACCTACCTGGCGCAGACCGTGCGGGAGCTGCGGCCCGGCACCGAGATCGCGGCGGTGCCCGGCATCACCGCGATGCAGGACCTGGCCGCCCGGTCGGGCACCGTCCTGGCCGAGGGCGCGGAGTCGGTGACGCTGGTGCCGATGACCGGCGGGGACGCCGCGTTCACCGCGCTCCGCTCCGCGCTGGAGTCGGGCGACACCGTCGTGGCCTACAAGTTCGGCTCGGTCGCGGACGAGGTGATCGGCGCGTTGAAGGACGCGGGACGGCTGGACGGCGCCGTGTACGGGGCCCGGCTGGGCCTGCCGGGCGAGGAGGTCCGGGCGGCGCGGGAACTGACCGGCCCCGTCCCGTACCTGTCGGCGCTCATCGTGCCCGGCGTCCGCCGTGGCGGCAGGGGAGGGAGGCTGTGATGGCCGAGCCCAGAGGCGGGGGCAAGGGTAGGGTCGTGTTCGTCGGTGCCGGACCGGGCGCCGCCGACCTGCTGACCTTCCGCGCGGCCCGGTCGATCGCGGCGGCGGACGTGGTGATCTGGGCGGCCAGCCTGGTCCACCCGGATGTGCTGGAGCACGCCAAGCCGGACGCGGAGATCGTCGACTCGGCCCGGCTGCCGATGGAGGGCGTCCTGCCGTACTACGAGCGGGCGGCGGCCGAGGGGCTGACGGTCGCCCGCATCCATTCCGGCGACCCCGCGTTGTGGGGCGCGTTGCAGGAGCAGCTCGACCGCTGCAAGGCGATGGGCCTGGACACCGAGGTCGTCCCCGGCGTGTCCAGCTTCAGCGCGGCGGCCGCGGCGGTGGAACGCGAGCTGACCATCCCCGAGGTCGCGCAGTCGGTGGTGCTGACGCGGCTCGGCGGGGGCAAGACGCCGATGCCGCCGGGTGAGGAGGTCGGCGAGTTCGCCCGGCACGGGACGACGATGGCGCTGTTCCTGTCCGCGGCGCGCTCGGCGCGGTTGCAGGACGAGCTGCTGGACGGCGGCTACCCGGAGGACACCCCGTGCGTGATCGCGTACCGGGTGAGCTGGCCGGACGAGCTGGTCGTGCGGTGCGCGCTGGGCGAGCTGGCGGCCACGATGAAGGCGCACAGGCTGTGGAAGCACACGCTGGTGCTGGTGGGTCCGGCGCTGGCGGCGGGCGGCACCCGTTCGCACCTCTACCACCCGGGCCACTTCCACGAGCACCGGCGCGCCGAGCCGGCCGCCCGGCGCCGTCTCAGGGAGGCTCGATCCTCATGAGCGGCGGTGACATCGAGGCACGGGTGGCGGCGATCTCGGCGGAGGGGGAGCGGACCCTCGTCCTGCACGGCCCCGAGCCGTCGGGGCGGACGGCGGCGCGGATGCTGCCCGCGTTGCCCGGGGTGTGCTTCGCCGAGTCGGCGGATCCGGCGCGGGCGCTGCGGCAGGCGGTGGAGCACGGTCTCGGCCGGCTCATCCTGTTCGCCACGGCGGACGACCTGGTGGCGGCGCTCGGCCTGGGGGCGGACGGGCTGCTCGGCGAGATCACGATCGACATGGGCGGGACGCCCGAGCTGGCCGCCGAGGTGGCCGCGGCCGGGTCCGCGCGGCGGGCCTGCGCGCTGTGGCGGGACGCGGGCCTGCTGGGGCCGTGCGGCCGTGAGCTGTGCCGGCGCGTCGCCGCCGAGCTGGAGAGCGCCGCCGCGGGAGCCGGCGACGATCCGATCGCGGCGCAGGTGGTGCTGCTGGACGACGCCGGCGAACGCATGATCGGCATGTACGGGCGGCTGCGCCGATGAGCTCGCTGGTGGTGCTCGGTCACGACGGTTCGCCGCCCGGCGGAGAGGCCCGCGAGCTGCTGGAACGCGCCTCGCTCGTGGTCGGGGGCGCGCGGCACCTGGCCGCGATGCCCGTACCGGAAGGCGTCCGCACGGTCGTGATGGGGGAGCTGCGCCCGGCGCTGGACGCGATCGACGCCGAACTCGACCGCGACGACGACCAGGGCCGGGTGGTCGTGGTGGCCAGCGGGGATCCCGGGTTCTTCGGGATCGTCCGGGCGCTGCGCAAGCGCGGCCGGCGGCCCCGCGTCATCCCTGCGCTGTCGTCGGTCGCGCGGGCGTTCGCGCGGGCCGGGCTGCCGTGGGACGACGCGCTGGTGGTGTCCGCGCACGGCCGTGAGCTGCGCCGCGCCGTGAACGCGTGCCGCGCCCACCCGAAGGTCGCGGTGCTGACGGCGCCGGGTTCGGGCCCGGCCGAGCTGGCGCGCGAGCTGTTCCCGCAGACGCCCCGGACGTTCGTGGTCTGCGAGGACCTGGGCGGGCCTCATGAACGGGTCGTGAGCGTGCGTCCGGCCGAGGCCACCACGCGGCCGTGGCGTGACCCGAACGTGGTGCTGGTGCTCGACCCGAGGCGGGTGGCGGCGGGCGGTGAGCCCGGCTGGATCGCCGGTCCGCGTCCAGGGCCGTCCGAGTGGGCGTTGCCGGACGCGGCGTTCGGGCCGGGACGTCCGGTGTTCGGCCCTGAGGTGAGGGCGTTCGCGCTGGCCAAGCTGGGACCGCGCATCGGCGACATGGTCTGGGACGTGGGCGCGGGACGAGGCGAGGTCGCGATCGAGTGCGCGCGCTTCGGAGCGGCCGTCGTCGCGGTGGAGAAGGACGAGGCGGCCTGCGAGCGCATCCGCGCCAACGTGCGGGCGCATCGCGTGAAGGTGGCGGTGTCACGTGGCACGGCCCCCGGCGTCCTGGACCACCTGCCCGAGCCGGACGCGGTGTTCGTCGGCGGGGGCGGGCCTGAGGTGGCGCGGGTGTGCGCGTCCCGCGCCCTGCGCAGCGTGGTGATCGTTCTGCACCGGGCCGATCGCGTCCAGGCGGCGATCGAGGCGATCAAACGCGCGTCCTTGACCGCCCATGCCGTCCGCTTGCAGGCGGGCCTGGTCGGCCGTTCGCCGACCGGTGTGTTCGTCGTGTGGGGTGAGCGCAGGGTGGACGACCGGTCGGTGGCGAGGCCGGTCCGGCGCGAGGCGCCGCCCTCGGTGACGATCGCTCCGCTTCCCGAGCCGGGGGGCCTTCGATGATCGGGGTGGTCGCGGCCACGGCCAACGGACGTGCCGCCGCGGCGGCGCTGGAGGCGGCCTGGCCCGGCGAGGTGCGTTCCTTCAGGGGCGACAAGGCGTCCGCCGCGCTGCGTGAGGCGTGGGGGACGTGCGACGCGATCGTCAGCTTCCTGGCGGTGGGGGCGACGGTCCGGGTGCTGGCGCCGCTGCTGGGGCACAAGACCACGGACCCGGCCGTGGTGTGCGTGGACGAGGGGCTGCGCCACGCGGTGGCGGTCCTGGGCGGGCATCACGGCGCGAACCTGCTGGCCGGGCGGCTGGCCGGGGTGCTGGGCTGCGAGCCCGTCGTCACGACCGCCAGCGACGGCGCCGGGATCACCCCGCTCGACTCCTACGGCGCGGATCTCGGCTTCACCGTCCACAACCCGGAAGTGCTCGCCCGCGTCGGCGCGGCCGTCCTGTCCGGGGAGCCGGTGACGATCGAGGGCGCGGACGGATGGCCGCTGCCCGCCCTGCCGTCCAACGTCGTCCGCGAGCACCCCGAGGCGTCGGCGGGGATTCTGGTCACCGACCGGGCGGAGCCCGCGAACTCGCGCCGCGACCGCCTGGTCTACCGGCCCCCGTCGCTGGTCGTCGGGGTCGGGTCCGCGCGGGGCGTCACGGCCGCGGAGGTCGGTGGGCTGCTCGACCGGACGCTCGCCGACGCCGGCCTGGCGCCCGCGTCGGTGCGGTGCCTGGCGACCGTGGACGTGAAGGCCGGCGAGCAGGGGATCCTGGACGCGGCCGAGGCGCGCGGCTGGGAGGTCGTCACCTTCCCCGCGGACGTGCTGGCGCGGGTCGAGGTGCCCAACCCGTCCGAGGTCGTCCGTGCCGAGGTGGGGACGCCGAGCGTCGCCGAGGCGGCGGCGCTGCACGCGGCCCGTGCCCTTGGACGCGGTGCCGAGCTGGTCGCGGAGAAGCGCAAGTCGGCCGCCGCGACCGCGGCCGTGGCGCGGCTCCACCCGAAGGGGCGGCTCGGCCTTGTGGGGATCGGTCCGGGCGCCCGTGACCTGCTCACCCCGCGCGCGGAGGCCGTGCTGCGGCGGTCGTCGGTGGTGGTGGGACTGGACCAGTACGTCGAGCAGGTCCGCGACCTGCTGCGTCCCGGGACGCGGGTGATGGCGAGCGGCCTCGGACGCGAGGAGGAACGCGCCCGCGCCGCCGTCGAGGAGGCGGAGTCGGGGCGGGCCGTGGCGCTCATCGGCTCCGGGGACGCGGGCGTGTACGCGATGGCGAGCCCCGCGCTGGAGTTCGCCTCCTCCGGCGTCGAGGTGGAGGGCGTCCCGGGGATCACCGCCGCGCTGGCCGCGTCCGCGCTGCTCGGCGCCCCGCTCGGGCACGACCACGCCGCCATCTCCCTGTCCGACCTGCACACCCCCTGGGAGGTCATCGAGCGGCGGGTGCGGGCGGCGGCGGAGGGCGACTTCGTGGTCTGCTTCTACAACCCCCGCAGCCGCGCCCGCGACTGGCAGTTGCCCGCCGCGCTGACGATCCTGTCCGCGCACCGCCCGCCGGACACGCCGGTCGGGCTGGTCCGCGACGCGTCCCGTCCCGGCGAGTCGGTCACCCTGACCACGCTGGCGGAGGTCGATCCCGCCATGGCCGACATGGTCACCGTGGTGGTGGTCGGGTCGAGCCGCAGCCGGACGGTCGCCGGGCGATTTATCACCCCCAGGGGGTATCGATGGGCCTGACCGGACGCCGCGTCCATCCGATCGAGGTCAGGTCGATGGAGATCCTGCGCTCCCGCGTCGACCTGTCCGCGCTCCCCCCGCTGACCCGGGCCGTGACCGAGCGCGTGATCCACGCCAGCGCCGACCTGGAGTACGCCGCCGACCTGCGCGCCGCCGAGCCCGACCTGGAACGCGGCCTGGCGGCCCTGCGGTCGGGGGCGCCGGTCGTCACCGACGTCGGCATGGTCGCGGCCGGGATCACCTCCAGGGAGGTGATCTGCCGCGTCGGGACCCCGGAGGCCGCGGCGCTGGCGCGGGAGGAGGGCATCACCCGTTCGGCCGCCGCCGTCCGGCTCGCGTCGGACGAGGCCGGGCCGGGCGCGGTCTGGGTCGTGGGCTGCGCCCCGACCGCGCTGTTCGAGATCGTCGCGCTCGGCGCGGGGCGGCTGCGTCCCGCGCTGGTCATCGGCCTTCCCGTGGGGTTCGTGGGAGCCGCCGAATCGAAGGAGGCGCTGCGCGCCTCCGGCCTTCCGCAGCTCAGCAACGTCTCGGAGAAGGGCGGCTCGGCGGTCGCGGCCGCCGCCGCGAACGCCCTGCTTTACCTGCTGCACGAGGAGAACGAGGCGCCATGACCGAACGCGACGAGGGCAGCGGACGGCCGCTGCTGGTCGTGGGACACGGCACGCGGGACGCCGACGGCGTCGCCGACTTCGGGCGGTTCCTCCGGAGGCTCCGCGGGCGGATGCCCGTGCCCGTGGCGGGCGGATTCATCGAGCTGTCCCCGCCGCCGCTGACCGAGGCCGTGTCCGGGCTCTACGCGGACGGGCACCGGCGTGTGGCCGCCGTCCCGCTGGTGCTCGTCGCGGCCGGGCACGGAAAGGGCGACATCCCCGGCGCGATGGCTCGTGAGCTGGCCCGGCATCCAGGGCTGTCCTACCGCTACGGGCGCCCGCTCGGGCCGCATCCCACCCTTCTCGACCTCCTGCAAGAGCGTATGGAGAGCGTCCTGGACGGCACGCGTCCCGACCGTGACACGGCGGTGCTCCTGGTGGGGCGCGGCTCCACCGACCCCGACGCCAACGCCGAGATCCACAAGGTCGCGCGGCTCTTCTGGGAGGGACGCGGAGCGGGTGGCCCCGAGCAGGGGCACGGTCTGGCCTGCGTGGAGCCCGCCTTCGTCTCGCTGGCCAGGCCCAGCGTCCCGGAGGGACTGGAACGGCTGCGCAGGCTGGGCGCCCGGCGCGTCGTCGTCCTGCCGTACTTCCTGTTCAGGGGCCTGCTGCCGGACCGGGTCGCCCAGCAGGCCCGCGACTACGCGGCCTCGCACCCCGAACTGGACGTGCGCTGCGCCGAGGTGATCGGCGACTGCGACGGGCTCGCGGACGTCGTCGCCGAACGCTACGAGGAGGCCCTGGCCGGCGACATCCGGATGAACTGCGACACCTGCGTCTACCGGATCGCCATGCCGGGCTTCGAGCACCGGGTGGGGGCGCCGCAGGCCCCCCACGACCATCCCGACGACCCGGCGGGCCCGCACACGCACGGGCACGGGCATGTCCACCGGCAGTGAACCGAATCGCGGCCTCGACGAAGGGAGCCAGGCGTGAGCACCGCGGCGGGACCGGGCGAGCACGAGGGCGAGCACGACGTGGACCTGCGGCACCACGGCGACGCCGAGGTCGGCGACGGGCTTCGAGACCACGCGGTGAACGTCCGCGCGGGCACGCCCCCGGCATGGCTCGCCGAACGCCTGCGTGCCACGATGTCCGACCTCGCCGCCTACCCGGACCCCGCCGCCGCCCGGCGCGCGGTGGCCCGGCGGCACGGGCGCGCCGAACGCGAGGTGCTCCTCACCGCGGGCGCCGCCGAGGCGTTCGTCCTGATCGCCCGCGCGCTGCGGCCACGGCTCGCCGCCGTCGTCCACCCCCAGTTCACCGAGCCCGAGGCGGCCCTGCGCGCCGCCGGTCACCGGGTCGAACGGGTGATCCTCGGCAAGGACTTCGCCCTCGACCCGTCCGCCGTGCCCGCCGGCGCCGACCTGGTCATGATCGGCAACCCCACCAACCCGACGTCCGTCCTGCACCCGGCCGACGCGATCGCCGGGCTGGCCCGTCCCGGCCGTACCGTCGTGGTGGACGAGGCGTTCATGGACTGCGTCCCCGGGGAGCCGGAGAGCCTGGCCACCCGCCTGCCCGCCGGGGTGGTCGTCGTCCGCTCCCTCACCAAGACCTGGGGACTGGCCGGGCTCCGCGCCGGCTACCTCCTCGCCGCCCCCGAGACGATCGACGTGCTGGCCGCGGCGCAGCCGCTGTGGGCGGTGTCCACTCCGGCCCTGGCCGCCATCGAGGCGTGCTCGGCGCCCGAGGCCGTCGCCGAAGCCGAGGAGTGGGCCGCCGGCATGGCCGCCGAACGGGACCGGCTCGCCGCCGAACTGTCCGGCCGGGGCCTCTACGTCGTCCCGGAGGCGCGGGCGTCGTTCCTGTGCGTGCGCATGCCCGACGCGCTCGGCATCCGGGCCCTGCTGCGGCAGCGCGGGTACGCGGTGCGGCGCGGCGACACCTTCCCAGGGCTCGGCCCGGACTGGCTGCGCATCGCCGTCCGCGACCGCGCCGCCAACGATTCCCTGCTCACGGCGCTCGGCGACCTGGGCGCCTGACCACCCCCGGATTGGAGATCCCATGATTCCCAGCGAGGACCGCGCGCTCATCGAGGAGACGATCGCCGCCGTCCGCCCCCTGGACGAGGCCGCCATGCGGGACGCCCGCGAGCACCAGGCCCGGCTCACCAAGCCCCTCGGGTCCCTGGGCGCCCTGGAGGAGGTGCCCGTCCGGCTGGCAGGGCTGGCGGGGGAGTGCCCGCCGCCCATGCCCGGCCCCGCCGCCGTCGCGATCTTCGCCGCCGACCACGGCGTCCACGCGCGCGGCGTCTCGCCCTGGCCCCAGGAGGTCACCGCCCAGATGGTGGCCAACTTCCTCGCCGGAGGCGCGGTCGTCAACGCGTTCGCCGCCCAGGTCGGCGCGTCCGTCACCGTCGTGGACGCGGGCGTCGCCGCCGACCTGGAGAGCGCCCCCGGCCTGCTCATCCGCAAGGTCGCCCACGGGACGGCCGACATCACCGAAGGCCCCGCGATGACGCCCGACCAGGCCGCGCGGTCCGTCGCGGTCGGCATCGAGGTGGCCCGCGAACTGGTGGCCTCCGGAGCCCGCTGCCTGCTCACCGGCGACATGGGCATCGCCAACACCACCGCGTCCGCCGCCCTGGTCGCCGCCTTCACGGGCCTGCCCCCCGAGGACGTCACCGGGCGCGGCACCGGCATCGACGACGCCACCCACGCCCGCAAGGTCGAGGTCGTCCGCACGGCCTTGACCCGCCACGGCCTCCTCGACCGGGAGGCCGCGGACGGCGACCCGCTGGGCGCGCTCGCCGCCGTCGGAGGGCTGGAACACGGCGCGCTGGCCGGGTTCATCCTCGGGGCGGCGGCGCTGCGCGTCCCCCTCGTGCTGGACGGGGTGATCGCCGGGGCCGCCGCGCTGGTGGCCGCCGCGCTCGCGCCGCGGGCCCTCGACGGGTGCGTGGCCGGGCACCGTTCGGCCGAGCCCGGTCATTCGGCTACCGTAGGTCACCTGGGGCTTCGCCCGCTGGTCGATCTCGAACTGCGGCTCGGTGAGGGCACCGGCGCCCTGCTGGCACTGCCGCTGGTCCAGGGCGCGGTACGGGTCTTTCACGAGGTCGCCACGTTCGACTCGGCCGGGGTCAGCGCGAAGCGCCCGGACCGGGACGCCGCCCGGGACGCCACCCCGCGCGGCCCGGACCGGCACGGTGAACCGGCGGAGTAACGACATGATCACGGAATGAGTCACGCTCGGCTATCGACTGGAGGAGCCCTCTCCATGACGACGGCAACCCGAGTACCTTTGGTCCACATCATCACGAGTCCGTCACCGGTGCCGGCGAACAACTCCACAGCCCCGATCGGAAGAACCCTCACGTGCCCCCGTACCTGCTAGCCCTGCGACTGGGCGGGCGACGAGTGCTCGTCGTCGGCGGGGGGCGCGTCGCCCAGAGGCGGGTGCCCGCGCTGCTGGCCGCGGGCGCGCGGGTGGTGCTCGTCGCCCCCGAGGTCACCCCGTCCCTTGAGGACCTGGCCTCAGGGGACGGCGACCTCACCTGGCTGCGCCGCCCGTACCGGAAGGGCGACTGCGACGGCGCCTGGCTCGTGCAGGCCGTCACCGACGACGCCAAGGTCAACGCCGCCGTCGCCGCCGAGGCCGAGGCGTCCCGCATCTGGTGCGTTCGGGCCGACGACGCCGACGCGTCCCCGGCCTGGACGCCCGCGAGCGGCCGGGTGGGGGAGACCACCGTCGGCGTGGTGGCGGGCGGCGACCCCCGCCGCGCCGCCGGGATCCGTGACGCCGTCGTGGACGGGCTGCGCGACGCCACCCTGGAGGCCCGGCACTCCCGCGCCAAGCCGGTCGGCGTGGCGCTGGTCGGCGGCGGCCCCGGCGACCCCGGGCTGATCACCGTGCGGGGACGGCAACTGCTGGCGCAGGCCGACGTGGTCGTCACCGACCGGCTGGCCCCCCGCGAGCTGCTGGACGAGCTGCCCGCCGACGTCCAGGTGGTGGACGCCGCCAAGATCCCCTACGGTCGTACCGTCACCCAGGAGCGCATCAACGAGTACCTGGTCGAGCACGTCCGGCAGGGCAGGTTCGTGGTCAGGCTCAAGGGAGGCGACCCGTTCGTGTTCGGGCGCGGCGCCGAGGAGGTGCTGCACTGCGCCAAGCACGGCATCCCCGTGACCGTCGTCCCGGGCATCACCAGCGCCGTCGCCGTGCCGTCCGCCGTGGGCATCCCGGTCACCCACCGGGGCGTCACCCAGGAGTTCCACGTGGTCTCCGCGCACGTGCCCCCGGGCGACCCCGCCTCCACGGTCGACTGGCCCGCGCTGGGCCGGTCCCGCGGCACGCTGATCCTCCTGATGGCGGTCGAACGGATGCCGCTGATCGCAGAAACCCTCATGCGCTATGGTCGGTCGTCTGATATGCCGGTCGCCGTGGTCCAGGACGGCACCCTCCCGGGCCAGCGAGCGCTGACGGCAACGCTGGGCACGGTGGCCGAGGAGATGGCGGCCGCCGGGGTACGGCCGCCGGCGATCGTCGTCGTGGGTGACGTGGTCAACGTGGCACGAGAGATCGACATGATGCGAGCGGACTTGGGACGGGACCCGTGACACCCCCCGCAGAGCAGAGCGCGGTACACGACGAGGAGGCAGGCGTGGCCCCCGGCCCCCACGGCGAGGCCGACGTGCCCGCCGCCTCGCCCGGTGGTGAGGGCGAGACGCCGTCCAGCGCAAAGGGCAGGCGGTCAGGGCGCGCCAAGGACGAGGGCGGCGCCGCCTCGGTCGAGTTCGACACCGGCGCGAGCGGCCCCGGGGGCGGTGACACCGGCACCCAGGGCTCGGGAGCGCAGTGGGCGCACTGGTTCGACCGTCCCGAGCGGTCGGGCGGATCCGATGACGCGGGCGGCGGCCCGGGAGCCGGTCGCCCGTCCGCCGATGCCGAGGCCCTCCAGGCGGGCATCGAGATACGGCGGGGCGAGCTGATCAGGATCCTCACCGACCTGCGCGACCGGATCGCCGCGCTGGACTTCCTGCTGGAGGTCCCCGGCGTGGAGGAGGCCCGCGAGGCCCAGCTCGAACTGCGCAACCAGCTCGACGACTACGTCCTGCCCCGGATCCAGGCGTCCGCGAGCCCGATGCTGGTGGTGCTGGGCGGATCCACGGGAGCCGGCAAGTCCACCCTGGTCAACACGCTGGTCGGGGCGCGGGTCAGCGCCACCGGCGTGCTGCGCCCCACCACCAGCAGCCCGATCCTGGTGTGCCACCCCGACCACGCCGACTGGTTCCTGAGCGGGCCGATGCTGCCCGGCATGGGACGGGTCCGCGGCCCCGCCCCCGACGCCATCGCCGGCGACCAGCTCGTCGTGATCGGCAGCGAGTCGCTGCCGCCCGGGCTCGCGCTGCTCGACAGCCCCGACTTCGACTCGGTCTTCGAGGACCACTACGAGTTCGCCACCAAGCTGATGGCCGCCGCCGACCTGTGGCTGTGCGTCACCACCGCCGCCCGCTACGCCGACGCCCAGGTCTGGGAGATGCTGCGGCGAGCCAAGGAGAACGGCGCCACCGTCGGCGTCGTGCTGTCCCGCGTGCCCGACGGGGCGGGCGCCGAGGTCGTCGAGCACTTCGGCGAGATGCTCGCCGAGCACGAGGTCGGCGAGACCCGTAGGTTCACCGTCCCGGAGACCCGGGTGGAGGACAGCCGGCTCCCCGAGGAGGCCGTCGAGGACATCCGCGCGTGGCTGGTCGGCATGGCCGAGAGCGCCGACGACCGCACCATCGTCATCGGCGACACCCTCGCCGCCGTCCTCAACAGCTTCCGCACCCGCGTCCCCGAGCTGGCCAAGCAGGTCGAGGCGCAGGTGGAGCAGCGCGCCGAGCTGGCCCACGCGGTCGACACCGCCTACGGCACCGCGCTGGCCGAGCTGGACGAGGCCACCCGCAACGGCTCCCTGCTGCGCGGCGAGGTGCTCGCCCGCTGGCAGGACTTCGCCGGCACCGGAGACCTGCTGCGCTCGCTGCGCGCGCCGCGCGGCCGTCCCAGCCGCAGGGCCTCCAGCAGGCGCCGCAACCCCGCCCGGGTCCGTGCGCTGAAGGCCGCGCTGCGCAGCGCCCTGGAATCGCTGATCTGCTCGTCCGCCGAGCACGCCGCCGAGCAGGTCGTCGTCGCGTGGCGGGAGCACCCCGCGGGCCGCCAGGTCCTGGCCGGTCCCGCCGCCGGTCTCGGCCGCGCGTCCCCCGAACTGTCCCGCCGCGTCACCCGCGCGGTCAGCGCCTGGCAGGACCACGTCCAGGAGCTGATCCGCACCGAGGGCGTCACCAAGCGCTCCGTCGCCAAGCTGGTCTCGTTCGATTCGGAGGCGGTCTCCCTGGTCCTGACGGTCGGTCTGCTCGGGTACGGTACGTCCGAGGTCGCGGTCGAGGGCGGCACGAGCGCCGTGCCGCAGCGGCTGCTCAACGCCCTGTTCGGCGCCGAGTCGCTGCGCGGCATGGGCGCCAAGGCCCGCGCCGACCTGCGCAACCGGATCGGGATGCTCTTCGACGAGGAGGCGATCCGCTACGGGCAGGCCATCGACGCCGCCGGCATCCCCGACGAGACCGTGCCCGTCCAGCTGTACCAGGCCACCTACAACCTCGAGGTCGCCCGATGACCACATCGGCCATCCCCGCCTCAGCGAACGTCCCCCCGGACGGCGCGGGCGGCCGTCGCTCCCATACCGCGCCACCCGTGCCCCCCGCCGAGCCGGGCTCCGGCGTGGCCGCCCGCCTCGACGGCCTCGACCGGCTCGTCCAGTACGGCGGCGGCAGGCTCGACCCCGTCCTGCTGGAGGACGCCGCCGAACTGCTCGACCGTGCCGGTCAGCGGCTGCGTCTGTCGGGCGACCACACCGTCGTGACCCTCGCCGGCGGGACGGGCAGCGGCAAGTCGTCCCTGTTCAACGCCGTCTGCGGGCTGGAGCTCTCACCCACCGGGCTGCGCCGCCCGATGACCTCGCGCGCCCACGCCTGCGTGTGGGGCCTGGACGGCGCCGGGCCGCTCCTCGACTGGCTCGACGTCGACAAGCGGCACCGCTACGCCCGCGCCAGCGCCCTGGACACCGAACGCGACGACAGCTCCCTGCACGGCCTCGTCCTGCTGGACCTGCCCGACCACGACTCCATCCAGGCCGTCCACCGCGCCGAGGTCGACCGCTTCGTCAGCATCGCCGACCTGCTGGTGTGGGTGGTGGACCCGCAGAAGTACGCCGACGCGGCCCTGCACCGCAACTACATCGTCCCGTTCGCCCGGCACGCCGCCGTGACGCTGATCGTCCTCAACCAGATCGACCGGCTGCAGTCGTTCGAGGTCGAGGACTGCGTCGCCGACCTGCGCCGCCTGCTCCAGGCCGAGGGCCTGGCCGACCCCCGCATCGTCACCACGTCCGCGCTCGACCAGGCCGGGGTCCGCGGCTTCCGGGAGGTGCTGGTCGACACCGTCGCCACCCGGCGGGCCCGCGGCGAACGCCTGCACGCCGACATCGACAGGCTCGCCGAGCGCTTCGCCGCCTACCGGGGCGACATCGAGCCACCGTCCGGCGTCGCCCCCGACCGCCGCGCCCAGCTCGTCCAGGCCCTCGCCGACGCGGCCGGGGCGCCCGCCGTCGCCGAGGCCATGGAGAGCGCCTACGAGCTGCGCGCCGCCGACTTCGTCGGCTGGCCGGTCGGCGCGCTGGTCACCCGCCTGCGCAGCGACCCCCTGCGCCGGATGCGGCTGACCGAGCTCCGCGACGAGCTGCGCAACGCCTTCACCGGCCCCATCGGCGCCCAGCAGGGCGACATCGACACCGCCCTCCAGGGCGTCACCGAAGGCGTCACCCGCACCCTGCCCGAGCCCTGGGCCCGTTCAGTACGCGCCGCGGCCCGCTCGAACGCCTCCGAGCTTCCCGAGTCGCTCGGCGCCGCCCTGATGGACTCGCTGCCCTCGTTCAACCAGATCCCCGGCTGGTGGTGGCTGGTGAAGACGTGGCAGTACTTCCTCGTCCTGGTCAGCGGGCTCGGCGTGCTGTGGATCGCCCTCCTCCTGCTCTACGCCGTGGTCGGCCCCGACGACGGCGACCCCAACGCCCTGCTGGGCGGGACGGGCCTCATCCCCTACGTCACGGTCCTGGTCGCCTGCACCCTGGGCATGGGTGCCCTCACGTCCGCGGCCTGCCGCAACCTGGTGGCGCTCCAGGCCGCCAAGCACGGGCAGCGGATGGAGACCCACATGCGGGAACGCATCGAGGAGGTCGCCCAGGAGAAGGTCCTCGACCCGGTGGCCGCCGAGCTGGACCGCTACGGCCACTTCCGCCACGAGGTGACCAACGTCCTGAACGGCTGAGTTATCCACAGCCCATCGGTCCCCTTTTCACGCTCCGTTCTCATCGGTCACCGTTGAGTGGTCGTCGATGAGAACGGAGCAGCCATGAACGAAGCGAACGTCACCGTGGTCGGCTGGCTCGCCGCCGAGCCCTTCTTCACCATCACCGCCAACGGCACCCCGTTCCTGTCGGTGCGCGTGGGCGTCACCCCCCGCCGTTTCGACCGGGGGCTCGGCCAATGGCAGGACGGCGAGACGATGTTCCTCACCGTCAACTGCTGGCGCGGCCTGGCGGACAACGTCAACGCCTCCGAGCTCAAACGCGGCCAGCCCGTGATCGTCACCGGCCGCCTCCGCGTCCGCCAGTACGAGCGCGACGGCCAGTGGCGCTTCTCCGCCGAGATCGAGGCCACCACCCTGGGCCACGACCTGACCCGCGGCACCGCCCACTTCCGCCCCGTCCAGCGCGGCGGCGCCCTCACCGAGGAAGACCGCCAAGAGGCCCGGGAAGTCACCGACCAGTGGGCCCTGACGAGCCCCGCCCCCGACGACCAGACCTCGCCGGAGACCCCGGAGACCGACCGGACCCTCGACCAACAACCCCAAGCCGCCTGACAAGACGCCGGCCACACAACCGCCCTGAGGGGTTGGATCTCGTCAGAGGCCCCCCACAAGGACGGGAATGGTCAAGGAGATGAGAACGGTGAGGATCCACAGCGCGGGGGCCGAGCCCAGGATCTGTTCGCGGCGGGCGGTGGCTCGTGCGGCTTCGGCCCGGCTGCGGGCTATCCACCAGGGGTTGTGCCGGTGTTCCAGCCGGGCGTACGTGGCGCCCAGGGCGGCGCCGTAGGCGAGATGTCCGATGAGGCCCGAGAAGGCGGCGGCGATGGCGGTGGCGTTCCAGCGCGGGGGCAGGCCCAGCAGCACGGGGAGCAGGGTCAGGGCGCCGAACGTCCACCAGAAGAAGCCGTACGAGAGGCCCCAGCCGATGCCGGAGGTGAGGTCGTAGCTGCGTCCCCGGAACAGGACCGCGTAGGAGACACCGATGATCTGGGCGATGACCAGGTGGACGAGCCATCCGGCGACGACACCGCGGGCGCCGACCAGTCCGGCCACGGTGGGCAGGACGTCCACGGCGTACCAGACGACGCCGAAGACGATGCCGCCGAGGAGCCCGGAGACGGCGCCATAGCCGACGACCCGCAGGCCGCGCGTGCTGGTCTCATGGTGGAGGAGCCTGACGTCGTCCACCAGCAGGCCGCGTGAGAGCGAGCCGAGCAGGCCGAAGACGGCAGCGATGCCGGCGCCCGCCAGCAGGTACGGCGGGAGCCGCGTCATGGCCGCGGCGACCGTGGTCTGGTCCCAGCCGAGCGCGCCCTCGTCCATCAGGGGCGTGAAGGTGAGGCTGACCACGATCCACCAGAGGAACCCGTAGGCGGTGCCACGGACGAGCGCCGGCCCGGTGCCCTCGGTACGGCCGGTGAACACCACCGGATAGCAGATGCCCATGCACACCGCGACGGCCGGCAGCCAGCCCAGGCGTGCTCCGGCGCCGACACCGAAGGCGAGGACGAGGAAGCAGGCGACGATGAGCGCGGAGAGCAGGCCGCGCAGCAACGTACGGGGCCGCAAATGGTCATCGCCTTGGCCGTCCCTGTGCAGCAGGGCGAAGGCGACGGCGGTGACCGCGCCGTAGTAGAGGTGGCCCAGAAGGCTCGGCACGGCGGCTTGGGCGGCCTCAAGGCTCCAGGTAAGCGGCGTCCCGGTCAGCAAGGGAAGGAGGGTCAGCGTCCCCAGGAACCACCAGAACACCCCGTAGGCCAGGCCCCAGAACAGCAACTCGCTCGAACGGATCCGCTGGTGCGCCGCGAGGAGCCCGAATCCGGTCCCGACCAGGGCGGCGATCGCCAGGTGCAACGCGAGGCCGACCCAGGTCGAGTCCGACCGGACAAGCGCCGCCACAGCCGGGAGCGTGCCCAGCGAGCCCATCGCGGAAGCGAACACCGCGCCCCCAGCCAGCCCCGCCAGCGCACCCGGCACAGCCCCACGCGCCTCAGGCAACCCCCCACGCGCTGTGGGAAGCCCCCCACGCGGCGGGGTGTGCACGACGGGCGGCGCCATACGGGGATCCGCCACCCCTCCCTCTGCTGCGACCGGCACGCCGCGGTTTGGGGGCGGGGTTGTGCGGGGGGTTGGTGGTTGGGGGTTGGGGACGGGGGTCATTGAGGGCCTCGCGTGGTGAGCGGGGTTGTGGTCTGGGTGCCGGTGACGACGATGTCGCGGGGGAAGACCAGTTCGAGCGCCCAGTCGAGGAGGACCCGGACACGGCGTTCGAGGCCGGGAAGTTTGGCCAGGTAGATGCCGCGCCAGAGGAGCCAGGCGGTCAGTCCCGAGAACGGGCGGCCGCGGATCTCTCCGGCGGCGGTGCGATGGCCGAGCGCGACGAAGATGCCGAGGGTGGTGAACCGGAACGGCCGGGGGCGGCGGCCCTTGAGGACGGCCGCGATGTTGTCGGCGACGGCCTTGCCTTCGCGGATCGCGTGCTGGGCGGTCGGCGGGTACGGGGCGCCGTCCGGGCCGGGGATGTGGGCGCAGTCGCCGATCGCCCAGACGTCCTCCAGCTCGAAGGCGCGCAGTGTCCGGTCGACGGGGACCGAGCCGCCGCGGCCGCGTTCGCCGGGCAGCGACCGCAGCAGCGGGTTGGGCCGGTTGCCCGCCGCCCAGACGAAGGTGGCCGTGGAGATGACCCTCCCGTCGGTCAGTGTCACTTCGCGGTCGCTGGCCGAACTCACCCGGACGCCTAGGCGGAACTCGATACCGCGTGCACGCAGCTTGCCGAGCGCGTAGTCGCCCAGGCGCTCCGACAGTTCGGGCAGGATGCGCTTGCCCGAGTGGACGAGGACGAAGCGCGGCTCGTCAGGGTCGATGCCGGGGTAGAAGTGGAGTACGCCGTGGGTGAGGTCGTACAGCTCGGCGACCGTCTCCGTCCCTGCGAACCCGCCGCCCGCGACGACGAACGTGAGGAGCCGCGCCCGCTCGACGGGGTCGGTCTCCTGGTCGGCGCGCTCCAGCATGGTCAGCACCTGGTCGCGCAGCCGTGCCGCGTCGGCGAGCGACTTGAGCGTGAAGGCGTGCTCGGCGACGCCCGGCAGGTCCAGGAAGTGGGGGACGGACCCGACCGCCAGGACCAGGTGGTCGTAGGGGACGCTCTCGCCCGGGCCTTCCAGGTGGACGAGCCGCCGCGCGATGTCGATGTGGGTCACGCGGCCGTGGCGGAACCTGGTGTGCGTGACGGCCGCGCGGACGGGTGAGCTGATGTGCTGCGCCTCCAGCCCGCCCGAGGCGACCTCGGCGAGCATCGGGGTGAACAGCAGGAAGTTGGAGTCGCTGATCAGGGTCACCGCGAAGCGGTCGGAGCGCGGGTTCAGCCGCTCGAACCTGCGGGCGGCGCCGACGCCGCCGAACCCGCCGCCGACGATGACCACGCGCGCCGCGGGAGGCCGCGCCGCCCTGATCTTGGGTGGACGGCGGGCGCCCACGCGCACCGGGAGAAGGGTGGTGCCCAGGTGATAGAGCGTCCCGGCGAGGGCGCCTTGGAGCAGTGAGCCGACCAGTTCGGGGTAGGCGTCCCTGGCCGCCGCGATCGACCAGGTCAGGGTGGTGGCACGCAGCAGCGGGTCCACGGTCAGCCACCAGACCACCCAGCCGAGCAGCCCGAGGAGCAGGCCGCCCGACGCGGACACCGCCGTGCCGTAGGGCCGCCGTCCGACGATCGCGCCCAGCAGTCCGCCGGTGACGGTCGCGTACGCGGCGAAGACGGCCCATCCGTAGGCGCCATGCGCCTCGATCAGGCCCTGCCATGCCATCAGCCCGCCGACCGCCAGTCCCGATACGAGACCGGCGCCCACCCCGGTGAGCAGCCGGGCGCCGCCACCCGGCGCCGTGGGCTCGTACTCCTGCAACGACATACCGCATCACCGTCCCGCGAGCGGTCACCCCCGTCGCCGCGGTCGCCCCGTCACCTCGACCGCGCCTCGGCGTCGCGTCAACCGGCCGCCTGTCCCAGCCTGTCGTACGAGGGCGTTCGAGAGAACGGTTCAGGGCGGCGCCACCGCGGGTGTGGACGGATGTGGCCGGTTCGGGCCGGTCCGAAGTGGAGCGGGGAGGTGACGGCTCGCGGGGGACTCGTTCGGGAGTTGGAGGGGCCCGGGTCGGCGGGGGCGCGGCGGCGGGCGGGGATCCACCGGCTGGCGCCCCCGCGTCGTCGGGGTCGCGGCCGCGCTATATCCAGGAAATGCCGCTCATGTCTACTCCCCCTCTGGATGTGCGGCGGACAGCGGTTTCGCTGCTCCTACGGTGGGTCACGGCTCGGCTACCCACTTGTGCGTTATCGAAGGTACCGGTTTCCGGCCCGCTCCGCACACCTTGCAATTATCGTGTTACACAACGTGAGGCTTAGGGGGAAGGATGACGGCTGTGCGGTCGTCCGCTGATGACCGCGGCGGGGATCTCACCAGGAAGCCCAGGCTGCTGGCGGTTCCGTTGCGCCCGTCCCTGCTGGCGGTGTATGTGCCTCTGGTCGTCGCGGCGCATTTGGCGCTGACGGTCGTGGCGGTGCTGGACGCGGTCCCGCGCTCGAACGATCTACTGACTCTTGCCGCGCTGCTGGCCTGCGGCGTCGTGTGCATCGAGGCGTCCCGGCGGCTCGGGATGCCGGCGGGCGTCGCCCGCGACATGCTATCGGCCTGGTGGCTGCCGGTCGCGCTGCTGCTGCCGCCGGTGTACGCGTTGCTGATCCCGGTGCCGGTGCAGTTGCTGATGCAGTTCAGGGTGCGGCGCACGCTGCTGTACCGGCGGGTCCTGGTCATGTCGGCGCAGGGCCTGGCGGGCGGCGCCGCGTCGCTGGTCTTCCACCTGGCGGTGCCCGAGCCGCTGGCCGGGCCGCCGACCTGGGTGGTCGGCGGCTCCCTGGACCTGCTGGTGGCGGTGGGCTGCGCCGCGCTGTTCACGGTGCTGGACACGATCCTGGTGGTGATCGCGGCGCATGCCGCCAACCCGGGTGGGCGCTGGCGGGACCTCCTGTGGAACCGCGAGAGCCTCCTACTGGACGTGGTGGAGCTGTGCGTCGGCGTCCTGGTCGCCATCGTCAGCGCGCTGTCGCTGGGACTGCTGGTGCTGGCGTTGCCGCCGGTGGTGTTGTTGCAGCGGAGCCTGATGCATCAGCAGTTGCAGGCGGCGGCCCGTACGGACGCCAAGACGGGCCTGCTGAACGCGGCGGCCTGGCAGCGGGAGGCCGACACCGAGCTGTCCCGGGCGCAGCGCACCCACGACCCGCTGGCGTTGCTGCTGATCGACATCGACCACTTCAAGCGGGTGAACGACACCCACGGCCATCTGGTCGGAGATCAGGTGCTGGTGGGCGTCGCCACCACCCTCTGCGGCCAGTTGCGCGACTACGACGTCGTGGGACGGTTCGGCGGCGAGGAGTTCGTGGTGCTGCTGCCCGGAGCGGACACGGTGGAGGCGTGCCGTGTCGCCGAACGCCTGCGCGGCCGCGTGCGGCGCCTGGCCGTCCCGGCCGAGGACGGCACGGTCGCCGTGACGATCTCCGTGGGCGTGGCGCTGTTCCGCATGCACGGCGAAGACCTGATCGAGCTGCTGGCCGCCGCGGACCTCGCCCTCTACCGGGCCAAGCAGTCCGGCCGCGACCGGGTCTGCCTGCCCGCCCTGGACGGCTCCAAGGCCACCGGCGAATAATCGACCAACTTTCGCCCCACCCACCCCCAAAGCCGACCAACCGCCAGTAATCACCACCACCGACGCGGGGCCGGCCGAAGCCAAGCCCCCGGCCGCGTGCCGCCGCGCCAGAAGGACGCCCCGCGCCCGCCGCCAATAAACACACCACCCCCCGGCACCCAATAGGCTTGAGCATATGGCGGAGTACATCTTCACGTTTCAGCGCGTGCGCAAGGCGCACGGTGACAAGGTCATCCTTGACGACGTCACCATGAGCTTCCTGCCCGGAGCGAAGATCGGCGTTCTGGGGCCGAACGGGATGGGCAAGTCCACGCTGTTGCGGATGATGGCCGGCCTGGAGCAGCCGTCCAACGGCGAGGCCCGGCTCATGCCGGGGTACACGGTGGGGCTGCTCCAGCAGGAACCGCCGCTCAACGAGGAGAAGACCGTCCTCGGCAACGTCGAGGAGGGGGTCGCCGAGACCAAGGCGATGCTCGACCGGTTCAACGAGATCGCCGAGAAGATGGCGACCGACTACTCCGACGAGCTGATGGAGGAGATGGGCAAGCTCCAGGAGCAGCTCGACCACCGCAACGCCTGGGACCTCGACAGCCAGCTCGAACAGGCCATGGACGCGCTCCGGTGCCCGCCCGGCGACCTTCCGGTGACGCGGCTGTCGGGTGGTGAACGGCGCCGGGTGGCGCTCTGCAAGCTGCTGCTCGAACATCCCGACCTGCTGCTGCTGGACGAGCCCACCAACCACTTGGACGCGGAGAGCGTCCAGTGGCTGGAGCAGTACCTGGAGAAGTACGAGGGGACGGTCCTGGCCGTCACCCACGACCGGTACTTCCTGGACAACGTGGCGGGCTGGATCTGCGAGGTCGACCGGGGACGGCTGTACCCGTACGAGGGCAACTACTCGACGTACCTGGAGAAGAAGGCGGACCGGCTCAAGGTCGAGGGCAACAAGGACGCCAAGCGCAAGAAGCGCCTCCAGGAGGAGCTGGAGTGGGTCCGCTCCAACCCGAAGGCGCGGCAGACCAAGAGCAAGGCGCGTCTCCAGCGGTACGAGGAGATGGCGGCCGAGGCGGCCAAGACCCGGAAGCTGGACTTCGAGGAGATCCAGATCCCGCCGGGCCCGCGGCTGGGCAGCACGGTGATCGTCGCCGAGGACCTGACCAAGGGGTTCGGCGACCGGGTGCTGATGGAGAAGCTGTCGTTCAACCTGCCGCCGAACGGCATCGTCGGCGTCATCGGCCCCAACGGGGTCGGCAAGACCACGCTGTTCCGAATGATCATCGGTGCGGAGCAGCCGGACGCGGGCGAGCTCAGGATCGGCGACACCGTCAAGATCTCCTATGTCGACCAGAGCCGGGGCGGCATCGACCCGTCCAAGACCGTGTGGCAGGTCGTCTCGGACGAGCGCGACCACATCAGGGTCGGCCAGGTCGAGATGCCGTCGCGGGCGTACGTCGCCGCGTTCGGGTTCAAGGGGCCCGACCAGCAGAAGCCCGCGGGCGTCCTGTCGGGCGGCGAGCGCAACCGGCTGAACCTGGCGCTGACCCTCAAGCAGGGCGGCAACGTCCTGCTGCTGGACGAGCCCACCAACGACCTCGACACCGAGACGCTGAGCTCGCTGGAGAACGCGCTGCTGGACTTCCCCGGCTGCGCGGTGATCACCTCGCACGACCGGTGGTTCCTGGACCGCATCGCCACCCACATCCTGGCGTGGGAGGAAGGCTCCAACTGGTTCTGGTTCGAGGGCAACTTCGCCGACTACGAGAAGAACAAGATCGAACGGCTGGGCGCCGAGGCGGCCCGCCCCCACCGGGTCACGCACCGCAGGCTGACCCGCGACTGACCTGGTCCTCGCTCACCGTTCGGTTTCCCGGAACGCCGCACCCGGTCTACCAAGGTTACGGGTGCGGCTCCCGGTGTTTTCCGGATGGCCCGTGACCCGAACGGGCCGAACCGTCCCCGACCATCGCGCGTAGTGGAGATGTGGAAATCCGTCCACCCGTACACCCGCCGCCGCTCACGGAGCCCAAGATGAACGCCTCCGGCGGTGGCGCGCCCCGGATGACCGCGACAGCGGGCGCGTCCGCCTCTGAGACCGCCGGGGACGAGCCGCGCCCGTGCCCCTATGTGCGTGACTTCGCGCGGGCGAACGGCGTGTATCCCGAGATCGACATCCAGCGGCTCAGCCGCCACGCCGCCCACTGCCTGACCTGCATGGAGGAGTTCATCCGGCTGGTGGGTTCGGCCACGTCCTGAAGAGCACCCGTAGGCGCCATATGCCATGACTTGCGGCATATGAGGCTGGACGCCCACATGATCACGGACGGGTAACAAGCACAACAGTGACCCGTTTTGCCCGTTCTTTTCCCCTTATGGTCGCCTCGCTAATTGTGCTCCCAGGCGAAGGGGATGACGATGCGGCGCGTCTCACGAGGTGTGCTCGCCCTGCTGCTGGCCGCCGGGCTGACCGGTACGGCGGCGCAGGCCGTCCAGGCCGCTCCCGCGGCGGGGGACATCGCCGACCGGCTGAAGGCGATCCCCGGCATGCAGGTCGAGGAGAGGACCTCGACCATCGCCGGTGTCCGGTGGTTCTGGCTGACGTACCGGCAGCCGGTGGACCACAAGCGCCCCCACGGGCGGTGGTTCGAACAGCGGCTGATGCTCCAGCACAAGTCCGAGGACAGGCCGGTGGTGCTCTACACCAGCGGCTACAACACCCCGGAAACGATGTTCACAGCCGAGCCGACGACGCTGGTGGACGGCAACCAGATCTCGCTGGAGCACCGCTACTTCACCCCGTCCAGGCCCGAACCCGCCGACTGGACCAAGGACACCATCTGGCAGGCGGCCACCGACGAGCACCGGCTCATCGGCGCGCTCAAGAAGATCTACAAGCGCAAGTGGATCTCCACCGGAGGCAGCAAGGGCGGCATGACGGGCGTCTACCACAAACGCTTCTACCCCGGCGACGTGGACGGCAGCGTCGTGTACGTCGCGCCCAACGACTCCGACAACGACGAGGACAGCCGGTACGACGAGTTCTTCCGGACCGTCGGCACCGACGACGAGTGCCGCGCCCACCTGAAGAACCTGGCCCGGGAGTTCCTCAAGCGGCGTCCCGCCATGCTGAAGAGGTTCAAGGCCGAGGCCGCACGCAACGGCTGGACGTTCTCCCTCCTGCGGACGCCCGACCGGGCCTTCGAGAACTCCGTCATGGACTACGAGTGGGCGTTCTGGCAGTACAGCCTCCAGACCGACTGCCCCGACCTGCCCCCACTGGACGCCTCCGACGACGACCTGTACGCGAGCCTGGACGCCATCTCCGGCCTGTCCTTCTACACCGACCAGGGGCTCTCGCCGTACATCCCGTACTACTACCAGGCCGGTACGCAACTGGGCTGGCCGACACCGCAGTTCACCTGGCTGCGCCCCCTCCTGCGGTACGAGAGCAGCTACCAGCCCCGTACGTACGTCCCCATGAACATCCCGATGCGGTTCGATGGTGGACGAGCCATGCGCGACATCGACCGCTGGGTGCGCAACCACGGCAGCCGCCTGATGTTCATCTACGGCGAGAACGACCCGTGGGGGTCGGAGCGCTTCCGCCTGGGCAAGGGCAGCACCGACTCGGCCGTCTACACGGCACCCGGCATGAACCACAGCGCCAGGCTCATCACGAGGCTGCCCGCCGACCAGCAGGCCAAGGCGATAGCCGACCTGAACCGCTGGGCCGGGACCACCCCCAGCCCGCAACTCTTCAAGGCGGGACCGAACGTGGAGACCGACCCCCTGCGCCTCCAGCGCCCACCCCTCTGACCGGAGACCGGCTGGCACAGGGACACCCTGTGCCAGCCGTCAGGTCGGCGAGTTGACCATGCTGCGCGCGGCCATCGTGAAGTAGTCCCAGAGCATCCGTTCCAGATCCTCGGGAAGCTCCAGTTCGTCCACCGCGTCCCGCATGTGCCGCAGCCACGCCTCGCGCTCGCGCTCCCCGATCACGAACGGCGCGTGCCGCATCCTCAGACGCGGATGGCCGCGCTGCCGGCTGTAGGTGTTGGGGCCGCCCCAGTACTGGATGAGGAAAAGCAGCAGCCGCTCCTCGGCAGGGCCGAGATCTTCCTCGGGATAGAGAGGACGGAGTACCGGGTCCTCCGCGACACCCTGGTAGAAGCGGTGGACCAGGCGCCGGAAGGTCTCCTCACCGCCGACCGCTTCGTAGAAGGTCACCTCTTGAGCCATAGCGCCCTCCACCCTAGCCGCCACAACCCCCCTCCCGAGACGCCCACCACCAAGCCCCCAGCCAGTCACCCCAACTCATAACAGCGCCCAGGCGTTGCAATCACGCCCGAAGCCAGGCCCGAGCGCAGCAAGACCCCTGATCGCACAACGAGCCCCGGGGCGAGTCGCAGTGATGCAGCGACCGCCGCGCGCGTGACAAGCGACGAGCCGCCAGGCGAGGAGCGCAGCTCACGCGAGCCAATAAACACGACCGCTGCGGGGCGCCCCGGGGGTAGACACCCCGCAGCGGCGTTTTAACAACCCGCCTCAGCCACCCCCCCAGCCCCGAACGGTCGCTCAAGCGTTGCGATCGCGTCCGAAGGCAGGTCCGAGCCTGCGAGGAACCTGATCGCGCAGCGAGCCCCCTAGGGCGAGTCGGAGCGATGCAGCGATCGCACGCGGTGCCGGAGAAGGAGGGCGCCCAGCGCCCGACGCCGTAGGCACCGCCAAAAAACACAGCGCAGCTCGCGGCTGCAATGAACACCTCGCACTCACCTTAGCCCGTCGCCCCAGCCCCGGGCGGTGGGCAAGCGTTGCGATCGCGTCCGAAGGCAGGTCCGAGCTTGCGAGGAC